>DASQCE010000222.1:0-3671 GCA_035634855.1 Mycobacterium sp. | reverse complement strand
CAAGCTACAGAAGGACCCGTTGAAATTCGATGCGCCGCAGTACTTCACGACGCCTGACATCTTTCCCAGTGGGCTGGGCAACAAACTGATCTTCGGGACGATGACCCAGCTGTGGTACCGCAACGGCAAGACCTACCGCGGCAAGGCCCAGAACTTGACGCAGTTCTACCACCCGCTCGACATGGTCGGCGAATGGAACCGCGCCTACGGCTCAGCGGGTTTCGGCCAGTACCAGTTCGTGGTGCCAACCGAGGCCGTCGATGCATTCAAGGGCATCGTGTACGACATTCAGAAGTCGGGCCACTACTCGTTCCTCAACGTGTTCAAGCTTTTCGGGCCCGGCAACCAAGCGCCGCTGAGCTTCCCGATCCCCGGTTGGAATGTCTGCGTCGATTTTCAGATCAAGCCCGGCCTCAACGAATTCCTCAATGAACTCGACCGACGGGTGCTGGAGTTCGGCGGCCGCCTGTACACCGCCAAGGACAACCGCACCACGGCCGCGACCTTCCACGCCATGTATCCGCGAATCGACGAGTGGATTGCCGTGCGCCGCAAGGTGGATCCGCACGGCATGTTCGCCTCCGACATGGCCCGACGCTTGGAGCTGCTATAGATGGTGTGCAATGGTTCTTGATGCCGTGGGGAACCCCCAGACCATTCTGCTGCTCGGCGGCACGTCCGAGATCGGGCTGGCCATCTGCGAGCGCTACCTGCGCAACGCTTCGGCGCGCATTGTGCTGACGGCGTTGCCCCATGACCCGCTGCGCGACAACGCCGTCGCGCAGATGAAGGCCGCGGGCGCCAAGTCCGTCGAGGTGATCGACTTCGACGCCGTCGACACCGAGAGCCATCCCAAGGTGATCGACGCGGCCTTCAAAGATGGAGTGGGCGGCCCCAGGGATGTCGACGTGGCGATCGTCGCCTTCGGCCTGCTCGGCAACGCCGAAGAGCTGTGGCAGAACCAGCGCAAGGCCGTGCAGATCGCCGAGATCAACTACACCGCAGCCATTTCGGTCGGTGTGCTGCTCGGCGAGAAGATGCGCGCGCAGGGCTTCGGCCAGATCATCGCGATGAGCTCCGCTGCCGGCGAGCGGGTGCGACGGTCCAACTTCGTATACGGATCCACCAAGGCCGGCCTCGACGGCTTCTACCTCGGACTCGGAGAGGCATTGCGTGAGTTCGGCGTTCGAGTACTGGTGATCAGGCCCGGGCAGGTGCGCACCACGACGACGGTCGAGCATTGGAAAGCCACGGGCACCAAGGAAGCGCCGTTCACTGTCGACAAGGAGTACGTAGCCGAGTTGGCGGTCACGGCATCGGCCAAGGGCAAGGAACTCGTATGGGCGCCGGGGGCGTTCAGGTACGTGATGATGGTGTTGCGACACATTCCGCGGCCCATTTTCCGCAAGCTCCCCATCTGATGCGCGGCGCGCTGGCCGTCCTCGGCCAGATGGCGGTGGCGGTCGTCGTGGCGGTGGTCGTTGCGGTGATCTCACTCGTCGCGATATCGCGGGTGGAGTGGCCTGCCTACAACTCGTCAAACCAGCTGCACGCGTTGACCACAGTGGGCCAATTCGGTTGCTTGGCAGGGTTGTTGGCCAGCGGGTGGATCTGGCGTCACGGCCGCCGCGTGCTGGCAACCGCTTTCGCGCTTGTCTTCCTTTCCGCGTTCTCGGTCGTCACACTGGCGATGCCGCTTGGCGCGACGAAGCTCTACCTGTACGGTATCTCGGTCGACCAGCAGTTCCGCACGGAGTATCTGACCCGCCTCGCCGACACCGCCGGTCCGCACGACATGACCTACTACGGGCTTCCGCCGTTCTATCCTCCGGGCTGGTTCTGGATCGGCGGCCGGCTCTCGGCACTGACGGGCACGCCCGCGTGGGAGATGTTCAAGCCGTGGGCGATCGTCTCCATCACGATCGCCGTGGTGCTGGCTTTCGTGTTGTGGGCCAGCATGATTCGCTTCGAGTACGCGCTCATCGTGTCTACCGCCACCGCGGCCGCCGCGCTGGCCTACTCACCCACCGAACCGTACGCCGCGATCATCGCCGTGCTGCTACCTGCCGTGTTCGTGCTCACGTGGTCGGGCCTGCGGGGCGCGACACGAAGGGGTGGATGGGCCGCGGTCATCGGCGTCGGCGTCTTCCTCGGCGTCGCCGCGCTGTTCTACACACTCCTGCTGACCTACGCGGCGTTCACGCTGACGATCATGGGCCTGGTGCTGGCCGTGGCGCGCCGGCGCATCGAACCACTGCTACGGCTGGCGGTCATCGCTGTCATCGCCGGCGCCATCGCGCTGATCGGCTGGGCGCCGTACCTGATCGCCGCCATCAACGGGCATCCCGCCGATTCCGGCACGGCGCAGCACTACCTGCCGTCGGCTGGCGCGCAACTCGAGTTCCCGATGCTGCACTTCACGCTCCTCGGCGCGCTGTGCATGCTCGGCACGCTGTGGCTGGTGGTCTATGCCCGCAGCTCGACGCGTGCGGGCGCGCTCGCCATCGCGGTGCTGGCCGTCTACGCCTGGTCGCTGTTGTCCATGCTGACCACTCTGGTCGGCACCACGCTGCTGTCGTTCCGGCTGCAGCCAACGCTGACGATCCTGTTGACCGCGGCGGGCGCCTTCGGGTTCATCGACGTCACCCATGCGCTGGCCGCCCGCGTCAAACCCGAGAACTCCCGCCGCGTCGTCGCGGCCGCCGCCACGCTCGGCGCGATCGGCGCGCTGACGTTCAGCCAGGACATCCCCGACGTGCTGCGCTCCGACATCGTCGTCGCCTACACCGACACCGACGGCAACGGCCAACGCGCCGACCGGCGGCCGCCAGGCGCCGAGCAGTACTACCGTGAGATCGACGCGAAGATCCTCAAAACCACTGGCCTGCCGCGCAACGAAACCGTCGTGCTCACCGCGGACTACAGCTTCCTGTCGTACTACCCCTACTACGGCTTCCAAGGCCTGACGTCGCACTACGCCAACCCGCTCGCGCAGTTCGACAAGCGGGCAGCCGCGATCGAAGGCTGGGCCACGCTGACCAACGCCGACCAGTTCATCACCGCGCTGGACAAGCTGCCGTGGAAGCCGCCTACGGTGTTCTTGATGCGCCGCGGCGCGAACGACACCTATACCCTCCGGCTGGCCTCGGACGTCTACCCCAACCAGCCGAACGTTCGCCGCTACCACGTCACCCTGGACAAGGCGTTATTCGACGACCCGCGCTTCGAGATCTCGGACATCGGGCCGTTCGTCTTGGCGATCCGGAAGCCGAGCGGCTGATGGCGCAGAACAGACCCGGGTCGCTGCGCTCCTGCCCACCGGAAGAAGCAGCGCTGCCAACAGGCCAATTACCATCGAGCCCCGTGACCGCTGCGGGCAACCATCGCACCGCGCGCATTATCGCCATCGTCGCCGGGCTGCTCGGCGCGGCGCTGGCGATCGCCACCCCCCTGCTGCCGGTGACGCAAACCACCGCGCAGCTCAACTGGCCGCAGAACGGCGTGCTGCAGAGTGTCAACGCGCCGCTGATCGGATACGTCGCCACCGACCTCAACATCACCGTGCCGTGCAGCGCGGCCGCCGGACTGGCCGGACCGGGCAAGACCGTGTTGCTCTCGACCGTGCCGAAGCAGGCGCCGAAGGCCGTCGACCGCGGGCTGCTCATCGAACG
>DASQCE010000221.1:0-19450 GCA_035634855.1 Mycobacterium sp. | reverse complement strand
CGGGCATCAGCTCTGACTATTACTTACGGCTAGAACAGGGCCGTGACAAGAATCCGTCTGCCCAGGTCCTCGATGCGCTTGCACGGGCTCTACTGCTGGACATCAAGGCGACGGAGCATCTGCATCAGCTGGCCGTTGCGTCGGGCAGCCACCGGGATCACGGGTATGTCGAAACCGTCACCGACGGCGTCGATGAGCTGATCGAGCAGTTTGCGATGCCGGCGATCGTGGCCAGCAGATGCCTTGACGTGCTGGCCGCAAATTCGATCGCGCGCGCGCTGTCGCCGGGTTTTACGCCCGGGGAGAATTTCCTGCGCTGGCGGCTGTTGGAGCCTGCCGCCCGCGACTTCTACGTGGATTGGGACGAAGCGACCGACGTCGCGGTGAGCGGGCTACGTGAGGCGGCGGCCAGCGATCCCACAGATCCGCGACTGCGGTCGGTGATCGACGAATTGTTGGCGGCCAGTGAGCGATTCCGCGAACTGTGGGCGCGCGCGGACGTGGGGTACCGGGTGGGCATCATGCACATGCGCCACCCGAAGGTGGGTGACCTGCACCTGCAACGCAACAGGTTCAACATCCCGCACTCTGGTGGGCAACATCTGCTGATCTATCGTGCCGAGCCGGGCAGTGAATCGGCTGCGGCGCTTGATGCCCTGCGAGCAGTGGCCAGCGCGGCTCCGAGACTCAGCACCGATTAGCGCCACCCACGGATCGCGTGAGGCGACCAGACGCCATGCCGACATCCAACGGCGCCGGCCTTTGCGTCTGTTCGCGCGTCACCTCGCCAGCGATGGGCTGTCGGTGGCGGGCTTGACCTCGGGGCCGTGGAACTCCAGCGTGTAGAGCCGGATGCGGTTGCCGTCGGGGTCTTGAATGACGATCAACCACCCGCGCACCGCGTCGACGATGGGCGAATGCAACACGCCCAGCAGCGTGAGGGCTGCGTCCCATCGCCCGAGGGCCGCCAGATCGTCAACGGTGATGGCGAGCGGGTCGAACATCGCTTGGCGCCGCCGATCGGTTTTGAGCGTCGGGTCCGACGACGAACCTGTTCACATGTGTAGTCACAGCAGGCCCCGAACAGCTCGTGGATTTCGTCTGTGCTGGCTACGATGCCGTCAGGCACGTATTGCTACGGGTTGTGAAACATCATCGCAGACAGTCACGTTGAATCCGGTGGGTAGATCCGGCGGGTGTGAGCAGCGACCACGCGAGGTCGTCAGCGTTGATGATTTCGGGATTGACTCGTGTCCCTGGCGCAAACGGTTCGTTGCTGTTGCCGTGGCCGATCGCGAGCGTTGTGGCGTCTGCGTCTGCTCGGCCACAGGTCCAGTCGGTCCAAGGTCAGCGCCTCATTCCGGCTGCGTCGGCAGGGACGTCGTAGAACTTCAACGTGAACGAGACAGCCGTGTACATCCCCATCAGGACGGTGATGTCCGTGATGCGATGATGACCAAGGACCTCAACCGCCCGGTCGTAGAGGCTCTTGGGGATGTATCGGCCGGCGGCTAGGGCGGTGGCCAGCTCATAGACCGTCTGCTCTCGCTGATCCTCCAGACGTGTGGGCTGGCCGCAGAGCAAGGCGTCCACGACCTCGGGCGAGATGGCCAGCTCCATCGCAACACGATTGTGTGCGTTAATCGGAAACGGTGCGTGCCACTTGCCGAGGATGACGCAGACGGCGATCTCCCGCTCCCGCTGGGTGAGCGAGTGATTCGGTGGATGAAAATGGTCCGCCAGCGGCGCCACTGCCTTGGCGAGGTTGGTGTTGTCGACCCAAATCTTCGCCGGTCCTTGTAGCTCGCCGCCCTCTGCCTTTGCGAGGACGCGGAAGCCCTCCTGCTGCTCCGGAGTCATCTGGTCATATGGGGTTTCGGCGTAGCGCCCGAAGGTGGCCTGCGCCTGGTCCGTGTCTGTCGTTGATGGGGCCATGAGAAATCTCCGTTCGCTTGTCATGGGAGTCAGCGCTCGTCGGCTGGGGCTGCGTCGGTCATGGTGCCCACCAGCAGGCATGGCGTGTTTGACCGGTTGCTCCATGCGTGGTTGACGCCGCGGATGATGACCGTGTCGCCGGGCTGCATGAGCACCTCGTCGGTGTCGGTGACGAGATAGATTTCTCCGCGCACGCAGGTGAGGCAGTCCAGGGTGTCGGTGCGGTGCATGCTCGGGTGACGAGCCATGTCCGCCTCGCTGGGAAAGTGCTTCTGGCGCACCTCTTTGTTCAGTTCGGTCAGCACGTGGCGCTGTTCTGCGGCGTCGGGGTCGTCGGGCGGGATTTCCAGTGCGCGGCAGATGAACCCGTTGGCGAGGGGTTCGCGTTGTGCGTCGAGGCCAGGGGTTTGCGACCGGTCGCCTTCAATGGTGTTGTCCGCGGGGGTTTCCTGGGTCGCCCAAAGCGTGGCGCGCCAGTAGAACCCCTCGCGGGACTGGACGTTGGTCAGTCCGCGTTGCAGGACTGCCGATCGGCCATCGGGGTCGGGGCCGACGATGAATCGGTTCACGTGGGTAGGCATAGCAGTATTTCCTTTCATCTCTCTTTTTTGGATCGATCTGTGGTGGGTGTGGGGCGGGAAATCGGTGGGGGTTTGGACATTCGATGCTCATCGGCGCCCCGGCTCGGATCGGTGTCCCAGTTCGCGCTGTGTGTCCGGCCCCCGGCCACAAATGTCGGGGCCATGGAGATGGTCATTGGACATGTCACCGGACTGGGACATCACGGCTCCAAACGGGAGAATCGCTTCTGTTTCTGACGCTGGTGAATGCCGCGAAGCGACGGGCGGCTTTCCATGGTCAGCGTTTACCCGAGTGGAATCGCGTCTGTATTGGTGGTGACGAGCAGGCACGGGGCGTCCGATCGGTTGCTCCACGCGTGATCGACGCCGCGGATGATCGCCGTGTCACCAGGGTGCATCAGCACCTCGTCGATGTCGGTGACGAGGTAGATCTCGCCACGCACGCACATGCTGCAGTCCAGCGTGTCGGTGCGGTGTAATGGCACTCCCACCCCGGGTGGGATTTCCAATGCGCGGCAGACCAATCCGTTCGGGAACGGTTCTAGCCCTTCCAAACCAGGCGTCTGCGATCGGTCGCCCGCGACGGTGTTGTCGACGGGGGTCTCTTGAGTCACCCACAGCGTGGCGCTCCAGAACAACCCCTCGGATTGCACGTTGGTCAGTCCGCGCTGCAAGACCGCCGATCGGTTTTGAGCGTCGGGACCGACTACGAACCTGTTCACACGTGTAGTCACAGCAGGGCCCCGAACAGCTCGTTGAT
This sequence comes from Mycobacterium sp., assembly GCA_035634855.1. GTDB lineage: Bacteria > Actinomycetota > Actinomycetes > Mycobacteriales > Mycobacteriaceae > Mycobacterium. The sequence continues at coordinate 16,174 of DASQCE010000221.1, read as the reverse complement.
TTCCTCCGCGCTGGCTACGATGCCGTCCGGTCGCACCGCAATCGGTTGTGAAACGTCATTGGAGACAGTCACTTTGAATGCAGCGGGGAAGTCCGGCGGCGCCGCGTCGGGCGTCAGTAGCGACCATGTGAGGTCGTCGGCGTTGATGGTGTCGGGGTTGACTCGTGTCCCTGGCGCGAAGGGTTCATCGCTGTGGCCATAGCCGATTGCGATTTGGGAGAAGCGACGCGCCAGCGCTTCGGTGACACCGGGCACTGAACCTACCGCCACGAGGATGTCGTCGCGCATCTGTTGCTCCTGCTGCCCGGTAAGCGTCGCCGCGGTGACGATCTGATGGGTGAACTGCACGAGCTGTAGTGCGTTGGGGCGGCGCTCGGCTTCGTGTGAGTCAAGTAGCGATTCGGGCGCGCCCAGGGACAGCACGTGATGCAGCTTCCACGCCAGGTTGCCTGCGTCTTGGATGCCGGTGTTCATTCCCTGTCCGCCTGCGGGACTGTGCGTGTGGGCGGCGTCGCCCAAGAGGAAGGTGTTGCCGTGCCGGAACTGGGTGGCGACGCGCTCGTGGACATGCCATGTCGAACTGGACAGCAGCTCTTTGACCTTGCCGTTGCGCAGCCATTCGGGGGCGCGGGTCTGGATCAGCTCATCGAGTCGTGCTGGGTAGGCACAGGTGTTCCCGGTGCCACCGATGCGACCATCCGCACCATGTGGTTTGGCATTGGCGAGGAAATGAGCATCCCGTGCGGCGAGAGTGAGAACGCGTTCTCGATCCGGTCGGAGGGCCAATCCTCGAACTTCACGTCAGCCACCGCGAACATCTGCGCGGGCGAGGTGCCGGGGAATCCGATGCCCAGTTGATCGCGTACGCGCGAGTGCAGGCCGTCGCAGCCTGCGACGAAGCGGGCATTGATGATCCGCAGCTCTCCGTTCGAATTCACCACGGTGGCAGCGCTTCCGGGGAATTCCGGCGCGAGATCCAGTAGGCGGACGCCACGCAGGACCGAGCCGCCGAGCTTGCGGAATCGCTCGTCGAGGTGACGCTGTGTCTGCGATTGAGGGATCATCAATAGGAACGGATAGGGGCTGTCGACGGTGTCGTAGGACAGTCGGATGAGGTCTCGATCTCGATCGGCGAACGCGACCCCGCGGCCCTTAATTCCGTCGTCGACCAGCGGGCCGGCGACGTGTATCCGACGTAGGTATTCCAGGGTGCGCGGCTGTACGAACGCCGCCCGGGCATCGTTAGGAGGCTCGGGTAGCTGGTCGATGACGACGCAATCCAGCCCGAGTTGCCTGAGACTGACCGCCAGTGTCATACCGGTGGGCCCGGCCCCGACGATCAGGACGTCTGTCGACGTCGGAACCTCTTGTTTGTTGTTCATCGGATGATCCTTTCTTCATCACTACGGCGGTCAGCCGTTCCACACCAGGCGGTGAGGGCCTCGTGCAGGTCCGCCAAATCCGTTGCGCCATCGCTGATCCAGGCGACGTAGCCGTCGGGCCGGATGAAAAGCGCTGCGGGCGCTGGGACGGCGGTGCCGTCGGGCAACGTCCACGGGTCGGTGGTGGCGGCGCTGACGGCGGCGACGCGTCCCGCCCACGCGGTGGCTTCGGCCAGAACCCCATCGTCTGCGAAGCTCAGCAGGACGGGCCTGGCTTCGTGCAGAAGCTCGTAGACCCTGGTTGCCCCGCCGCCTGTGTTGATCGCGACGTCGGGGACGCGACGGCCCAGCAGTGGATGATCGCCGAAACCGGCGTAGCGGATGTCGAGCCCCGACAGCGTGGCGCTCAGATAGGTGTTCGCCTGGCTGAAGCCGACGAGATGATTGAAGACGTTGTGCAGCTGAGTGATGTGATCGCCCAGCCCGAACAGCGCCGCCTGAGCCCGGACCACGTTCAGAGTGTCGGCATCGGCGGCGTGCCGCTCGTCGTGATAGGTGTCGAGCAACGCGTCCGTGGCCTCGCCTCGAACGACCGCCGCGAGCTTCCAGCCCAAGTTGAACGCGTCCTGCATGCCCATGTTCATGCCCTGCCCGCCTGCCGGAAGGTGGATGTGTGCGGCATCGCCTGCCAGTAGCACCCGTCTGATCCGATAGCGCTCGGACTGTCGAACGGCGTCGTTGAAATGCGACAGCCACCGCGGGCCGTGCATACCGAAATCCGTTCCGGCAACGCGGAGTAACGATTCCCGCAGCTCCTCGAGAGTGACCGGATCATCAGGTCCCGCGGCGCGCTGTGGTTCGCTCGTGACGACCCGGTACCAGCCGGGCCGGAACTGGATCGCGGTGACGCTGCCCCGTTCGCGCCGCTGCAGGAACAGTGGCCGCTCGGGCGGTTCGTCCAGTTCGACGTCGCCGATCAGACACGCCATGGTGGCGTCGGTGCCGGGAAACCCGACCCCGGCGAGTTTGCGGATCGTGCTGCGCCCGCCGTCGCATGCCACCAGGTAGCTGCCGCGCAGCGTCGCCGTCCCGTGCGGTGTGTCGACGACGACGTCAACTCCGGTGGCATCTTGGCGGAATCCCGTCACAGTGGCCGACCACTGCACCGGGGCGCCCAACTCGGTGGCGATGTCCTCGAGCACCTGTTCGGTCTCGGCCTGCATGATGCTGAGCGCGTAGGGAAATCGGCTGGGCAGCGTTGAGTAGTTGAGCACGATCCCGGCGAAGTTGCCCAAGTCCGCCGGGGGCCCAGCTGCGAGGAAACGATCCACGACACCCCGCTGGTCGAGCATCTCGATGGTTCGGGGCTGCATCCCGGCCGCGCGGGATCCGTTCTGGGCCCGATGCGCACGCTGTTCAAGCAGCAACACATCGACCCCGCCGCGGCGCAGTTCAGTCGCAAGGGTCAGGCCGGTTGGTCCGGCCCCGGCCACGATGACGGGGGCCCGGGTTCCCTGCGCGGACATATCACCTCCAAACGAGAACGACCGTTTCTGCTTAGTTCTGAAGGTACACCGCAATCCGCAGTAGCGCAAACGGTCGTTTTCGTTTAGGGTATGTCGTATGCCACGGCTCAGCGACACCACCCGCGCCCAGCGCCGCCAGCACATCCTCACCAGTGCCTGGAGGTGCTTCTCGCGTGACGGCTTCCACGCCACATCGATGGACGACATCATCGCCGCCACAGGAATGTCGTCGAGCGCGGTCTACCGGTACTTCCGCAGCAAGGAGGAGATCATCCGTGCGTCCGCCGAAGAAGGGGTTGTCAGGGTGGGGGAGATCTTCGTTGCCCTGCTCGACCGCGACCCCTGTCCGGATCCGGCCGAGACCGTGACCCTCCTGGTGGCGGAGCTGCACAGCAGGACCGACAACCTCGACTACGACATGACCCGGCTCGCGTTGCAGACATGGGCGGAGGCATTGCGGGATCCCGTTCTGCACCACCGTGTTCGTCAGCTATACGTCGACACCCTCGAGCGCATCGGCGAATTAGCGCAACGGTGGCGGGACCACGGGTATCTGCCACCGGATGCCGACACCGAAGCCGTGGCACCCACCTTGTTATCGATCATGTTCGGCATGATCGTGATGCACCACGTCGTGGACGACGTACCGGCGGATGCGCTGCGCACCGGCGTTGCCCTACTCGGGGCCGCCACCCGCACTGCAGCGCCCACCACGAGCCCTGCAAAGCAGACCACACCATGACCGACATCGACCTTGTCGACCGCGCATCGGGCTGGCCTGCTGAACCATCGGGACGCGGGAAACAGCCGCCCTGAAAAACGACCCGAGCTTCGGACAAAGCCAGCGCGTGGTGGACAAGGCCGCCGAGGAGGAAGACCACGACCACGGCCATCACCACGGTTACGCGCACTAGAACGCACACAACACCGAACCCCCCGGGCCCTAGCGGACCGGGGGTGCTTCGTTTGCTATCAAGGAGATTCGTGCGCGGCATGGAAGCGACTTGCCGTTGTGCAAGTGTGCTGATTCTCACTAGCGGGAAACGTAGATGTGCGAAATCGCGCAGACTAAAGTCTAACGTGCTGCTCCACCCTCGTGATCGACGCAGGCCGCGGCGGTCGACTCGGCCGGGCTCCGAGGATGTGAGCGAAAACACCAAAGGCTTCAGGCGACGGACGGAACCAGTGTCGGCACTTGCTCGTTGCAGACGTCTGAGTTCGTCGATGTGACAGGAGGGGAGTTGGTGTGGAGTTGACCCGTGATCGAGCGGGCCATCCGTGGCGGGCACGCCATCGCGAGATCTTGAGCCGAATCGTTCGGGAAACCGAGCCACCCACGGATAGCCTGCCGCGGATAACGAATCCGGAGCGCACCGAGCGCGACGACTCTTACAACGCGCGGGTGGGCGAGGTGCTCGATCTGGCCGGGAGTATCGGTGCCATCCTGATGGCGTCCGGAATGCCGGCGACCGCCACGATGGACCAGGTGACGGCCATCGCCGCCGCGTACGGCATCGAGCGATGCGAGGTCGATGTCATCAATACAACGATCCACGTCGCCGCATACCTTGGGCCGACGTCGCCGGCGGCCACCACGTTGCACATCGTGCAATCCCGGTCGATGGACTTCAGCCGCCTGGCAGCGGTCGACCGCCTGATCGGTCGTATCCGCGCGGGCCAGGTGTCTTCGTCGAAAGCCCGCGAGGAGCTTGACGCGATAGTCACCGCGCCGCACCCATACAAGCGCTGGGTCGCCACCCTGGCATGGGGTGCGCTGGCGTTCGCGACGGCGGGAACCCTGGGCGCCAGTTGGCTGGCCTGCTTGGTCAGCGCTTTCAGTGCCATGACGATCGACCGCGTCAATCGGCGACTCAACAGGCATGGACTCCCGTTCTTCTTCCAGTACGCGGTGGGCGGTGCGATCGCGACCGCGCCCCCGCTGGTGCTCTACTGGCTCAGCCCCAAGCTGGGGCTGCAGTTCGAACCGACCGTGGCCATCGCGGCCGGCCTGGTTGTGCTTCTCGCCGGCCTTTCGCTGGTGGGCTCGGTCGGCGACGTCATCACCGGTGCCCCGGTCACCGCTGCGGGCCGCTTCTTCGAGTTGGTCATGATGACGGGCGCGACGATCGCGGGTGTGGCGTTGGTACTGCACCTAGCCAACCGCTTCGGTGCGCCGTTCGTCGCCATTAGCGCGGATGCGCCGCCCGCACTGGCAGAGCTGCCTGCACGTGTTGCATTCGGCGCGGCGAGCGCGGCGGCCTACGCCCTGGCCTGCTATGCCGAACGCTCCGCGGCGATGGCTGCAGCATTCGGCGGTGCCGCGGGCACCATCGCCTTTCTCCTGGCACAGGGCGCAGGTCTGGGTGCCGTGGTGGCGTCGTTCGCCGCGGCGGTGCCGATCGGCTTGATCGGCCGACTGATGGAACGCCGCAATCTCGCGCCGCCGCTGGTTGTGTCGATCGCGGGCATTGTGCCTCTGTTACCGGGACTAGCACTCCTGCACGGTATTTACGCGATTCTCAACGACCAGCAAGCCGTCGGGTTCGCATCGGTGCTGGGTGCATTCGCGATCGGTACCGCGCTCGCGGCCGGCGTCACGTTGGGCGAATGGAGCTCGTGGAAAGTTCGGATGCGCCGACTTCAGGCTCGCCGCCGCAGCCGTGGGACACGACTCGCCCAGCGCACGCGCACTGACTCTTATGAGGCGCGACGGATGCCACGGTCGAGTAGCAAGTCCCGCTCCGACTCCGACAGGCCGCCCCAGATGCCGTAGGGCTCGGTCACGGCCGCCATCGCGGGTCAGACGGGCCAAGGACGGCTGGGTTGCAGACGCCGGCGAAACGGTGATCGTTCCACCCGGGATCGCGCACGTCTGGGGCAACCCATTTGAGGAGCCAGCCGCTGTCATCGTTGACTTGCGGCGTGCACTTCGAGCGGAGACGTTCTTCGAGACCCTTTCGGCCTCGCCCGCGACGGGAAGGTGAACCCCAGGCGCAACTTGCCGAAGAGTTTGCTGCAAACGGCGTTGTTGTTTCACGACTATCACGCAGAGGTTCGGTTGCCGGGACTCGCCGGAGTGGCGGTGCGGGGAGTGTCGAGCGTCCTGGCACCTCGCGCCCGTGCACGGGGGTATCGCTCCCGCTACCCGTAATACAGCGATCCCGAATCCCCCTAGACTCCCCAGTCGAGATTGGAACCGCCGGAGTGCCGCGCATGTCTGCAACCCCATACCACCGAGCGGGCGGTGGTCGACAAGCCGGCCGAGGAGGAAGACGGCGCCCATCGAGGTCACGGGCATAACCGTGGGCACGTTCACCAATCGCTGCTGAGCACACGTAAAAGCCCCCGACACGCCGAGTGTTCGGGGGCTGTTACGTCTGGTCGCGGTTATGAGGCGCGGCGAATGCCTCGCTTGAGCAACAGTTCGCGCTCGGACTCGGACAGGCCGCCCCAGATGCCGTAGGGCTCGCCTACGGCCAGCGCGTGGGCGCGGCACTGCGCGACGACGGGGCATTGGCGACACATCTCCTTGGCGCGCATCTCGCGCTGCGCGCGGGCCCGGCCGCGCTCACCGTCGGGATGGAAGAACATAGCGGAATCGACGCCTCGGCAAAGCCCGGCCATCTGCCAATCCCAGATGTCAGCGTTGGGTCCGGGTAGCTGCTGCGGCTGTGGCATGGAAAACCCCTCTCTACCCACCCTTTTCGTGACCGAAGGGGTGCGTGAGTCGTGGAACCGATCCGAGCACAAGTCGCCGATGACTACTCGTGCACACAAAGTAGGGGTGCTCACGAAATTTCGTCAATAGCCCGCACATGTGCTCAAGTGCATAACCGCAGGCCCAGAATTTACATCACGTTCATCGGTGCGACCCTCCGGCAACGACATCGGTGGTAACGAAACACCCGCGATGCGATCACGACTTGTGTTTTCGCTGTTAGCTTCCCGCCGCCCCGCAAACAATCTGTCTCGCACCCAGAGCCGGTTGACGCGGAATTAACATGGCCACCACAAACTGTTAACCGACACCGATTCGGCGACATGTCGAATGCGTGCCCGCCGGTACCGGGTTTCGCGCGACGCATTGATAGCGTCGCGATCCGATGAACATCGTGCTGGCGAACGCCGCCTTCGGTGACGACCCGCAACGCTGGCCGCTGCCGCAGGCGTCGACGCCGCACGATCTGTGGTTGCGGGCCGTCGTCGCAGGCGGTCAGGGCCGCTACGGCAGTGCGATGGCCGACCTGGACAGCGTGCTCCGACTGCAGCGCGGCGGCCCGTTGGTGTCGCTGGCGCACAGCACCCGCGCGTCGTTATTGCGTCAGCTCGGCTGGCACGACCGGGCTCGCCGGTGGGACGGCCGGGCGATGACAATGGCCGGCCCGAACGGGGAGGCCGGTGCCGACGCCCTCATCGGGCTGGCCGCCGACGCGCTCGGCGTGGGTCGGTTCGCGGCGTCGGCCTCGGCGCTACGGCGCGCGGGTGAGCTGCTCACCGGATCGCCGCGGCCGCGGCTGCCGGTGCGGCTGGCGTGGGTGTCCGCGGAGCTCGCCATGTCCTGCGGCGACGGCGCGACAGCCGTGGGGCACGCCGAGCGTGCCGTCGAGCTGGCCGCGGCGTTCGGTTCGGCGCGCCACACGGTGAAATCAGACGTCATCCGGGCTGCTGCACTGTGCAGCGCCGGGGAGCTCGACGCGTCGCGGTGCGTCGCCGAAGCCGCGCTGCAGGACGCGGAACGACTGGGACTCATCCCGCTGTGCTGGGCGTTGGCCTGCCTGCTGGCCGACATCGGCAGCGCCGATCACACGGCCGCAGAGGTGCTGACGATTCGTAACGAATGCGCAGCTACGGTGCGTCGTCGGGGCGGCGACTTTGCCGGTCGCAGACAATGATCGCGCCAATCGGATCGTTATTGTTTAGCTGACGTCCACACTTCGGGGGCGTGTCCCTCACGTAACGCTGGAGATACCACTCACGATGACATTTTCGGGAGAGCATCTCGATGCTGTCGTTGCTGAGGCGGTGGCGGGCAACCGGGACGCGCTCCGGGAGGTGCTGGAGATCATCCGTCCGATTGTGGTCCGGTACTGCCGGGCCAGGGTTGGGGCGACCGAGCGGAGCGGTCTTTCAGCAGATGATGTCGCACAGGAGGTGTGCTTGGCCGCCATAACGGCGTTGCCGCGCTACAAGGATCAGGGACGACCCTTCCTGGCCTTCGTGTATGGCATCGCCGCGCACAAGGTAGCTGACGCTCACCGCGCGGCCGCCAGGAATCGTGCCGACCCGACGGATGTCGTCCCGGAGCGCTATTCGCTGGAGGCCGGTCCCGAGCAAATGGCTCTGGACTCCGAATCGTCTGCCCGGATGAACAGGCTCCTGTCCGTGCTGCCCGAGAAGCAGCGCGAGATCCTGATCCTGCGCGTGGTCGTCGGCATGAGCGCCGAGGAGACCGCCGAGGCGGTCGGCAGCACGGCGGGCGCGGTGCGGGTCGCGCAGCACCGCGCTCTGGCGCGGCTGAAGGCCGAAATCACCGCGACGGAGCACGGCCATGCCTGACTTCGGACGCTGGAGCGCCAACGGGGGCGATCCGTCGCTCAATGAGATCAATCGCACGGACCGATTCCTCGACGCGCTGGCCAATCAGGAGCCGGTGTACTCGACGGATCCCAGTGAGGCCGAGCTCGCGCAACTGATGGCCGGTTGGCGTGACGAGCTGCGTACCCCGCCGCTGATGTCACCGGTGACACCCCGGGACGCGATGGTGGCGCTGACGCGGGCCGTCGAATCGCGCAAGCGCACGCGCACGTCGATGGCCCTAGTGGGATCGGTTGCCGCTGCGGTGTTGTGCCTCGGCGGTTTCGGCGCGGTGGTGGCCGGTGCCGGACCAGGCGACGCGCTTTACGGCTTGCACACGATGCTGTTCGGTGAGCAGAAGCCCACTCGTGGCGACGCGGTGATGCTGGCCTCGCAACAGTTGGCCGAGGTGCAGCAGCTGATCGACGAGGGCCAGTGGGACGCTGCCCAGGACAAACTGCAGACGCTCACCACGACCGTGGCGACGGTCAATGATGGTGAGCAGAAACAGGAACTGGTCAACCAGTGGCAAGACCTGACCGTGAAGGTCGACGCGAAGGATCCGAACGCGACGCTGCCGCCGGGCGTTCCGCCGCCCGTGATGCCCGAGCCAGTGGTCGTCGCCCCTGGCTCGACGACGTCGACGACCACATCGTCGGAGACGGGCACGTCGTCGGAGACGGGCACGTCGTCGGAGACGGGCAGCTCCACGTCGGCCTCGTCGGAGACGGCTACGTCGTCGTCCGAGACGACGTCGTCGACCACCACGAGCTCGCCGACTTCGAGCTCTCCGGCGCCTGAGCTACCGCCGCCCAGTGACACACCGACGACGACCACAGCCACGACGCCACCGACGACCACGACCACCACGACGACAACGACGGCAACGACGACCCAAGCGGTCACGACGACGACGACCACACCGCAGGCCGCAGCGCCGCCCGTCGCCGGGCCGCCGGCGGTGGGCGGTCCGGCCACCGGTGGTGGTGCGCCCGCTGCCGGGGGAGGTGCTCCGGCCGCAGGAGGCGACGGCGATTCGCCAGTCGGTGGCAGCGCCCAGGTCGTCGCGCCGCCGACGACAGTGACCTCAGAGGCGCCGCGGCAGCGTGGTCCGGAAAGTCCCGTGACGCAAAGTCCGGTGACTCAGAATTCGGTGTCGGAAACCCAGCCGACGGTGACCATTCCGGTCACAACGACCACGCTGGTAATGCCACCACCGAAGAAGCACGGTGACGGCGAATAGGTTCAGCCTTCAGCGATATCCGTCGGATTCCGACGTGGCTTCGTTGAGGGAAGCGTCGGCGTAGCCACGGCAGTAATCCCAGGTCACGTAGGCATCGGGTTCCGGGTCGTAGGCCGGCTCATGCGGACGCACAGTGCCGTCGACCAGCAGCTGCAGCAGGTTGGCGCGCAGCATGTCCCAATCGTGGTAGTGGTCTTGCTGGCATTCGTCGCAGCACACCACCAGACCGCGAATTCCCTTGTGCGCCAACAACGCCTCGTATACCGCCAGGTCGGCGAGATCGGCCTCGACAGCGGTCCGCTCCTGCGGGTCCAACGGCTGGCCCGGCTCGATTGCATCAAGCGCCGCCGAGGGGTCGCACGGGTCATCGGCGAACGGATCGGGCGGCAAACCTGGTGGCAGGTGATCACGCACGACTCCACATTACGCAGCAGCACTGGCATCGCGCCAGCCGTTAGCGGCCTCGCCACCTGCGTGTCCGCCTAGCAGCGTGGGACCAAAGCGGCGACGTCATTGCCGATAAGATAGGTATTTAGCTCTGCGACTGCGCCTGTCACTGGAGGCCCCACCCATGTCGATCGCTGAACACAGCATTCCCATCGTCGTTCCGGTGCCGACCGGCGGCGATGATCCGACGAAGGTCGCCATGCTCGGGCTCACGTTCGACGACGTACTGCTGCTGCCCGCCGCCTCCGATGTGGTGCCCGCCACAGCCGACACCTCCAGCCAACTGACGAAGAAGATCCGGCTGAGGGTGCCGTTGGTCAGCTCGGCAATGGATACCGTGACCGAGTCCAGGATGGCGATCGCAATGGCCAGGGCGGGCGGCATGGGCGTGCTTCACCGCAACCTTCCGGTGGCCGAGCAGGCCGGCCAGGTCGAGACGGTCAAGCGCTCGGAGGCCGGTATGGTCACCGACCCGGTCACCTGTTCGCCGGACAACACGCTGGCCGAGGTCGACGCCATGTGCGCGCGGTTCCGGATCTCCGGGCTGCCCGTCGTCGATGCCGACGGCGCGCTCGTCGGCATCATCACCAACCGCGACATGCGATTTGAAGTTGACCAGTCCAAGCCTGTCTCCGAGGTGATGACCAAGGCGCCGCTGATCACCGCGCAATCGGGCGTCTCCGCCGAAGCGGCGCTAGGTCTGTTGCGCCGCCACAAGATTGAGAAGTTGCCGATCGTCGACGGTCACGGCAAGCTCACCGGGCTGATCACCGTCAAGGACTTCGTCAAGACCGAGCAGTTCCCGCTGTCCACCAAGGACAGCGACGGCCGGCTGCTGGTTGGCGCCGCGGTCGGTGTCGGCGACGATTCGTGGACGCGGGCGATGACGCTCGTCGACGCGGGGGTCGACGTGCTTATCGTCGACACCGCCCATGCACACAACCGCCTGGTGCTCGACATGGTGCACCGGCTCAAGACGATGGTGGGCGATCGGGTCGAGGTGATCGGCGGCAACGTCGCGACCAGGGCCGCGGCAGCCGCCCTCGTCCAGGCGGGGGCCGACGCGGTGAAGGTCGGTGTCGGGCCCGGGTCGATCTGCACCACGCGGGTGGTCGCCGGGGTCGGCGCACCGCAGATCACCGCGATCCTGGAGGCCGTCGCCGCCTGCGCGCCGGCAGGAGTGCCGGTGATCGCCGACGGCGGACTGCAGTACTCAGGCGACATCGCAAAAGCGCTGGCCGCGGGCGCGTCCACCGCGATGCTGGGTTCGCTGCTGGCCGGCACCGCCGAGTCGCCGGGCGAACTGATCTTCGTCAACGGCAAGCAGTTCAAGAGCTACCGCGGCATGGGTTCGCTGGCCGCGATGCAGGGCAGGGGTGGCGCGAAGTCCTACTCGAAGGACCGTTACTTCCAGGACGACGCGCTCTCGGAGGACAAGCTGGTGCCGGAGGGCATCGAGGGCCGGGTACCGTTCCGTGGCCCGCTGTCGACGGTGATCCACCAACTCACCGGCGGCCTGCGCGCAGCGATGGGCTACACCGGTTCGGCCACCATCGAGCATTTGCAGCAGGCGCAGTTCGTGCAGATCACGGCTGCGGGTCTGAAGGAGAGCCATCCGCACGACGTCGCGATGACCGTCGAAGCGCCGAACTACTACGCCCGCTAAGGGGTCCCCATGCGTGACATGGTCGAGATCGGCATGGGCAAAACGGCCCGTCGCACTTATGAACTCGACGACATAAATATTGTCCCGTCGCGGCGTACCCGGTCGTCGCAGGACGTTTCGACGGCCTGGCAGTTGGACGCGTACCGGTTCGAGATCCCGGTGGTGTCGCATCCGACCGACGCGCTGGTGTCGCCTGAGTTCGCCATCGAACTGGGCCGCCTTGGCGGCCTTGGCGTGCTCAACGGCGAGGGCCTGATCGGTCGGCACGCCGACGTCGAGGAGAAGATCGCCCAGGTGGTCGAGGCCGCCGAGAAGGAGCCGGAACCATCGGCGTCCATCCGGCTGCTGCAGCAATTGCATTCGGCACCATTGGATCCCGACCTGCTGGGCGCCGCGGTGGCGCGGATCCGCGAAGCAGGGGTGACGACGGCCGTGCGGGTCAGCCCGCAGAACGCGCAGTCGCTGACCCCGTCGCTGGTCGCCGCTGGCATCGACCTGCTGGTTATCCAGGGCACCATCATTTCCGCCGAGCGCGTCGCGCAAGACGGCGAGCCGCTGAACCTGAAGACCTTCATCTCCGAGCTCGACGTACCCGTGGTGGCTGGTGGTGTCCTCGACCACCGCACAGCCCTGCACCTCATGCGCACCGGCGCGGCGGGTGTCATCGTCGGCTACGGCTCGACGTTCGGCGTGACGACCAGCGACGAGGTGCGGGGCATCAGCGTGCCGATGGCCACCGCGATCGCCGATGCGGCCGCCGCCCGTCGCGAATATCTCGACGAGACCGGCGGCCGTTATGTGCACGTGCTGGCCGACGGCGACACTCACACCTCCGGCGACCTGGCGAAGGCCATCGCGTGCGGGGCCGACGCCGTGGTGCTCGGCACCCCCTTGGCGACGGCGGCAGAGGCGCTCGGCGGTGGCTGGTTCTGGCCGGCCGCAGCGGCGCACCCGTCGCTGCCGCGCGGCGCGCTGCTGCAGGTGGCGCTCGGTGAGCGGCCGCCGCTGGAGCAAGTGCTGACGGGCCCGTCGGATGACCCGTTCGGCTCCCTGAACCTGGTCGGCGGGCTGCGCCGGTCGATGGCCAAGGCCGGGTATTGCGACCTCAAAGAGTTCCAGAAGGTCGGCCTAACCGTCGGCTCGTAGCGCGCGCTGGGCCGACGCACAAGCTGGGGAACGCAAACTCACCCTATTTCCGGCGCTCGGGGGGACCTTTGCGTCTGCTGGCCGTCGCGCTGCTTTACAAATTAGGTCCCCCTGTCTAGAACATGCTCGGTGATAAGTCCATACTGGTCGGATGAAACCTGACTATGACGTTCTGATCATCGGTTCGGGATTCGGGGGAAGTGTCACCGCGCTTCGGCTCATCGAGAAGGGCTATCGCGTCGGGGTGCTCGAGGCCGGCCGCCGGTTCAATGACGAGGACTTCGCCAAGACCTCGTGGAACCTGCGCAAGTTCTTGTGGGCGCCGAAGCTCGGGATGTACGGCATTCAGCGGATCCATTTGCTGCGCAATGTCATGATCCTGGCGGGTGCGGGCGTTGGCGGCGGAAGTCTGAACTACGCCAACACTTTGTACGTGCCGCCGGAGCCGTTCTTCGCCGACGTGCAGTGGTCGCACATCACCGACTGGCGCGCCGAGTTGATGCCGCACTACGACCAGGCCCAGCGCATGCTCGGCGTTGTAGAGAACCCGACGTTCACCGACGCCGACCGCATCGTCAAAGAGGTAGCCGACGAGATGGGCGTTGGCGACACGTTCGTGGCGACGCCGGTAGGGGTGTTCTTCGGGCCGGATGGCGAGAAGACTCCTGGTAAGACCGTGCCCGACCCCTACTTCGGCGGCGCCGGGCCCGCGCGGACGGGCTGCATCGAATGCGGCTCCTGTATGACGGGCTGCCGCTACGGCGCCAAGAACACGTTGGTCAAGAACTACCTCGGGCTGGCGGAAAGGGCTGGGGCAGAAGTCATTCCGTTGACTACCGTCACCGGCTTCGAGCAGCGGCCCGACGGGTTGTGGAAGGTCCGCACCGCGCGGACCGGCTTACTGCCCCGCAAGAGGCGCACCTTCACCGCCTCGCACGTCGTGCTGGCAGCGGGCACCTATGGCACCCAGAAGCTGCTGTTCAAGATGCGCGACAAGGGCAAGCTGCCCAAGCTCTCGGACAAGCTGGGCGTGCTGACCCGAACCAACTCGGAGTCGATCGTCGGCGCGGGCCGCTTCCAGGTATCGCCGGACCTCGACCTCACGCACGGCGTCGCGATCACCTCGTCGATCCATCCGACCTCCGACACGCACATCGAGCCGGTTCGATACGGCAAGGGGTCCAATGCGATGGGTCTGCTGCAGACCTTGATGACCGACGGGGCCGGGCCGCAGGGCAGCGACGTTCCGCGGTGGAAGCAGTTCTTCCAACACGCCGGCGAGGATCCTCGAGGCATGCTTCGGCTGCTCAACCCTCGGCGGTGGAGCGAGCGCACGATGATCGCGCTGGTGATGCAGCACCTGGACAACTCGATCACGACGTTCACCGAACGTACGAAGCTGGGCTTCCGGCGAATGACCAGCAAGCAAGGCCACGGCGAACCCAACCCCACCTGGATTCCGGTGGGCAACGAGGTCACCCGCAGGATCGCCAAGAAGATCGACGGCGTGGCGGGTGGCACGTGGGGCGAGTTGTTCAACATCCCGCTCACCGCGCACTTCCTCGGCGGGGCGGCGATCGGCGACACTGCGGAGCACGGCGTGATCGACCCCTACCAGCGGGTGTACGGATATCCGACTCTCTCGGTGCATGACGGCGCATCGGTTTCGGCGAATCTTGGTGTTAATCCGTCGCTTTCGATCACCGCGCAGGCCGAGCGGGCGGCATCGCTGTGGCCCAACAAAGGTCAGGTGGACCAGCGGCCGGCGCAAGGCGAGCCGTACAAGCGGCTCGCGCCGATTCCGCCGGAGCTTCCGGTGGTGCCCGCGGATGCGCCTGCGGGTCTGCGACGATTTCCGATCGAGCCGGTCAGTTCGGCCGGCTGACAGCAACCCCTACGTAAAGACCCACCCGCGGTCCTGTTACCTGACGCGCGCGTCCAGGTAGGAATGGATCTCGCTGTCACGTCGTAACTTTGCGAGGAAAGCGAGATTCCGTTGTCGTTCAACACTGCGCAGCTCCGCAAAGGGGCGTCATTGACCGTCGGCATGATCGCCGTAGCGATCGGCGCACTGTCGGTGGCGTGCAGCTCGACCGGCACGACGGCGCCCACCGCAACGACCACGACCACGACGACCACCACAACAACAACCAGTGCGGCCGCCAGTGCCGGTGGTGGCTACCGCGAAAAGCATGGTTCAGCGGATGGTGCCGCACCCGCTGACACTCCTGCGCCTAACACTGTGACCGTTGATCCCAGCACGGTCACCAACACCGAGACGGACATTCAGACCACGGTCGAGACGTCGATCGCGACGGCCACCGAGACCGTCACCGCCACCCCGACATACCAACCGCGAAACGAGTATCCACCGAACGACAGCCAGCGTCAGTTCCAGCAAGGTCACTGATCCGCGGTTAGAGTAGATCGCGCGGGGGTACCTGTTAGTGCCGGCTGAGTGGCCGACGGGCATCCAGCTGCGGAGGTGAACCATGCGGACGATGTACTACGAGGAGCTATCCGCTCTGTCCGCGCAGGTTGGCGACATGTGCGGGCTGGCCGCCGACGCCATGGAGCACGCGACGCAGGCGCTGCTGGGGGCGGATCTTTCCGTGGCCGAGCAAGTCATCGCCGACCATGAGCACATCGTGGCGATGAGCAAGCGGACCGAGAGCAGCGCGCTCAAACTGCTTGCACTGCAACAACCGGTCGCAGGCGACTTGCGGACGATCGTGAGCACCATCCACGTCGGCGCCGATATCGAGCGAATGGGTGCGCTGGCCGTGCACGTCGCCAGCATCTCGCGGCTGCGACATCCCGAATGCGCACTACCCGACGACGTTCGCGCCAGCTTCACGCAAATGGGTACCAGGGCAGTCCAATTGGCTCGGACGGCGCAGCAGGTGCTGATCTCACGCGATCCTGACAAGGCCGATCGCCTGCGCGATGAGGACGATGCCGTCGACGCCGAGCACCGCCACCTCTTCACGCTGCTGATCGACCACAAATGGCAGGACGGTGTAGGTTCCGCGGTCGACGTCGCACTGTTGGGCCGCTTCTACGAACGCTTCGCCGACCACGCCGTCGAGATCGGCAGGCGGGTGGTGTTCGAGGCAACCGGCGGACTGCCCGACCACAAGCAGATGGCCTAGTGCCGCCGCAGCGATTCCCAGTCGTGCTTGTCCTCTAA
>DASQCE010000220.1:0-3550 GCA_035634855.1 Mycobacterium sp. | reverse complement strand
CGCCTGCGGTGTGTTCGCGATGGCGGTCAACCCGGGGCTCGGCGGATCGGCGCTCTGCGCGGCGCGCATGGCCGCTGACGTGGGATTGACGTAGAACGGCGCTCCGGCCAACGGGTTTGCCTCATCGGCGGCCAGGCGCACGGCCGGGGCGGGACCGACATGCACCGGGTCGGCAACAAGACCCACGCAGGCACCGGCTGCAACAGTCAGGAAGGGAGCGATCCACCGCGCGACTGCGCTAGCAGCTGAGGACATCACCCCGGGGAAGATAGTACGGCCACCCAATAAGCGCCAATCGCCGGCGACATGGGATGGCGCGATCGGTGAGTCGCGGCCGCCGATGGGGGCACTTCCATGCGTCGAAGGAAGGATCACAGATGTCAACCAACCGCAAGGCCGCAAGGTCGCCATCTTGGCCGCCGACGGGGTCGAGAAGGTCGAACTCGAACGACCGCGCACGGCAGTCGAAGGCGCGGGCGGGCGTGTTCAGTTGCTTTCCCTGAAGACTGGCGAGATTCAGGCCCGCGAACACGACCTCGAGCCGGCTGGCACGTTCCCGGTGGACCGAGCAGTCGCAGACGCCTCCGTCGACGAGTTCGATGCCCTGATGCTGCCCGGTGGCACCGTTAACCCGGACAAGCTGCGGCTCGACGAATCAGCCGTGACCTTCGTCCGTGACTTCGTGCGATCCGGCAAGCCGGCCGCTGCCATCTGCCATGGGCCGTGGACTCTTGTCGAACCGACGTAGTCCGGGATCGCACGCTCACGTCGTATCCCAGCGTGCGCACCGACCTTTGCAACGCTGGCGCCACCGTCGTAGACCAGGAAGTCTGCATTGACGGCCTCTTGATCACCCGCCGCTCGCCGACAGACTTGCCGGCGTTCTGCCAGGCGATCACCGATCAATTCGCGAGCACTCCCGCCCACACCTGAACCTCGAGGAAGACCCCTGGCATCACCCGAGCCGAATTTGTCTCAGGAACAGCAGGATTCATTACCTGAAGTGCCGCCAGCGAGCCCCGCGTATTCGACACCACCGCCCGAGGACTGCCAGACGCGGACGACTAGTTCGCTCGTAGGCTGACCGTGTCGACCACTCAGTCCGGTCGTCGGAGGGTCAGCACGGTGATCTCGCTCGGTGCGAAAACCCGAAAGGGCGGGCCCCAGAATCCCGTGCCGCGGCTGGTGTAGAGCTGGGTCCGATCACCGTGTCGACTCAAACCATGCACCACTGGTTGCTCCAGCCGGACAAGGAGATTGAACGGCCAGATCTGGCCACCGTGAGTATGACCCGAAATTTGAAGGTCGACGCCGGCGCGCATCGCGTCCGCAACCTGCTTGGGCTGATGTGCGAGGAGAAGGACCGGCAACGTCCGGTCGGCCTCTGCGAGGGCGGCCTCTAGATTCGCTCCGTGTCCGCGGACACCCGCCGCATGTGCGGTGGCATCATCCACCCCGGCGACGACGAGCCGGTCACCACCTCGTTCGACAATCACGTGCTGGTTATGAAGAACGGCCCAGCCGATGCTCTCCATGTAATCCAGCCAGCCATGTGCCTCGCTGAAGTACTCATGGTTGCCGGTGACGTAGACGCGAAACGACGTGGCTTCTACCGAAGCCAATGGCCGTGCTTGCAGTTCGCGTACGTCGACCGTGCCGTCAGCGATGTCGCCGACGTGGCACACGACGTCGGCGCCGAGCGCGTTCACCCGCGCCGCCACGCCGGCCGACCACCGCGCGCGATTGATCGGCCCGTAGTGCGTATCGGTGATCACCGCGACCCGCAGACCATCCGTGCCGGGCCCGAGTCGGGGGATGACGACGTCGACGTTCTTCACCCGCGGAATGCGCATCGCTTCGAGATAGCCCCACATGAGAAGCACCACCACGGACCCGAGGACGGCTACGGCGACCAAGCGGGAGCGCGTCGGATCCTCGACTCCCGCGATCAGCAGGACCACTTTGGCGAGCTGGCCCAGCGTCGACCACACGAACATCACCCACGCCGCACCCAGCAGTGTGTCTCCGGTCGCGGCGGCCCAGTCGAGATGTCTGCGGCCGTGGCCGAAGACCATCAAGGCGGGCATTGCGGCGAAGGCGGCGGCGAACAATAGCGTGCCGGTGACAAAGACGGCGGTCGGCCAGGCCGCGCTCGGCGTCAGCAGCGTCCACCACGGCACGCCGAACAGCAGCAGCGTGACGGCGAGGATGATGGTCATGCGGCGCCAGCGCCGCGGCGACCGCCGTGGTTCCGCGGATTCGACTACTTCTGCCGGGGTGTCTGTCATTGCGCCCTCGATCTCGTGTTCACGGTCAAACGACCAATGACGACGCTACCGATGCAACGCACGAACGAGGGCTGCGCGCTAGAGCGCACTGGATTCACCGGGACACGCGGCCCACAGATAGCCGAGCCGCGCACCCCACTGCGAACGGATGGACGATCGCCGGCATCCCGTGCCACACGACATCGTCGGCCTCGACGGCGAAGCCGCTTGCGCACATCAACTCCAAGGTCGGCCGGTTGCATACGCACCCGCCGGCGAAGACGCGCCATGATTGGAGGAGTTTGTCCTGGCACGCCGCCAGAAACCACGACTTCGCGCGGACATGTTCGATCAATAGCAGCCGCTCATTGGGACGGAGCAGGCGTGCGACTTCGCGAAGCGCACTTTCAGGGTCGAGCGCCTGCCGTTGCCCGACGCGTCCGTGGACACCGTCGTATCGACGCTCGTCCTGTGCACCGTCGACGACCCACGAGCGGCCCGGTAGTCGGAGCATCGCTCAATACGGCCATCTTTCGCGGATGGTCGTTCTTGGCTACCCCACCGCAGGCCCGGCTCGAGCTCGCCGCATCGGTTGGCCGCGATTGCGTTGTGTCAGCGCTTGGCGGCACGCGCGAACGACGGAATCGACGTCACCGTGCCACGGGAAGTGCGAACTGCCTTGCAGCGGCATGAATGTCGCACCGGGAATCGCGGCTGCTACCTCACGCCCGAGCGGGTACGGCACGGTCGTCGCGACGGTGTACGACCGCCGCCGGCTGGCGGACAAGTGGAACGTGGGCCAACGTCGAGCCGTTAGACGAGGCTCAACAATGCGGCTGCCGTTTCTGCCGTCGCCGACTCGCGCTGCAACCGTGCGAAGCGTTCCTGTTCCGCGGCGTCTGCACCACCGAGGAAGATGTCACTCAGCAGGCGCGAGCCGAGTCCCCAATGGGCGCGGACCGCCGCCACGATCGCGTCCGCGACCCCGGGCGGCGTCAGCGCATCGCCATGGGAGTAAGAGCCGTACAGCACCAAGCGCTCAACGCGCTCCGGGAACGACGCGGCAAATGCGATGGCGGTGCAGGTCCCAGACGAGCCGCCGATGAGCGTCACGCGATCGAGGTCGAGTTCATCGAGCAGCGTCGCGACCTCGCCGTCGAGCGTCAGATCGAAATCTCGCACGGTGCGGTCCGACATGCCGACGCCGAGCCGGTCGTAGCGGATGAGTGTGTGGTCTTTTGCGACCCCTTCCCAGAATCGCCGGACGTCCGGACTCTGCCAGT
>DASQCE010000219.1:0-20684 GCA_035634855.1 Mycobacterium sp. | reverse complement strand
CGCCCGCGGAATATCAGGTTTAGCCCGCCGGGCCTTCTCTCAGCGCTCTAGGCTCTCGATGTGCGGTTGACGTGGCCGTTAATCGGTCGCTCCGAGGAGATGCAAACCATTGGGGCCGCGATATCGGATCCGGGGCTGGTCGGCATCCTGGTAAGCGGGCCCGCCGGCGTCGGGAAGAGCCGAATAGTGCGTGAGGGGCTGTCGTCGCTCGCGTCCAGGGGCTTTGAACCGCGCTGGGCGGTCGGAACGATGTCCGCACGCAAACTTCCGCTCGGTGCGTTCGCGCCATGGACCGAATCCGAGGGCACCGACCGGCTGCAACTGGTGCGCAGCGTGATCGACTCGGTGACATCCGCGCCGCCCGGCAAGACCGTGATACTGGGCGTAGACGATGTGCATCTGCTCGACGAACTGTCGGCGTTCGTCGTGCACCAGATCGTGCAGCGTGAGGCCGCCAAAGTGGTGCTCACTCTCCGCGAGGGCGAAAGCGTTCCAACCGAAATCTACGAGATTTGGCGGGGCGGCCAGTTCGACCGACTGGATCTGCAGCCGCTTTCGGCGATCGAGACCGCCGAGTTGTTGTCGGCGACGTTGGGCGGCCCGGTGGATCCCGACGCCGCCATCCGGCTGTGGAAACTGACACGGGGCAACGCTTTGTACCTCCGCAACATCGTCGAGCAGGAAATCGCCGACGGCCGAATTCAGCAGCAGAACGGCTACTGGCAGTGGATCGGCGAACCGATCATGCCGAGAGGATTGGTCGAACTGATCGAAGCCCGCTTCGGTGCGCTGTCGCAGCCCGTCGGTGAGGTGATTGACGCACTTGCCGTCGGGGAACCGCTCGAATTGAATCTGATGCGGCGGATCGCTGATCCCGACGCCATCGAGGAAGCCCATCTGCGCGGCCTGATCACCGTCGGCGAAGCCGACGACGGAATGGAGGTGCGCCTCGCGCATCCGCTCTACGGGGAGGTGCGACGGTCGCGATCACCTGAAACCAGATTGCGGCGACTACGCGGACAGGTCGCCGCGGAACTGGCGACGGCGGCAGATAGCGACAACCTGCGCAATGTGGTGCGCCGCGCCTCGTTGAGTCTCGACTCCGACCTGACGCCCGACACCGATGTGCTCCTCAAGGCAGCAGTCGGTGCCGTCTGGCTGGGAGATTTACGACTCGCAGATCGGCTCGCCAAAGCGGCGATCCGCACTGACGGCTCGCCGCGCGCGTATTTTCTTCGTGCGCACGCGTTGTCATGGCTGCCTGCCGGCGAGGAGGCCGACGCCGTGCTCGCCGAGCTGTCTCATTCAAAGCTCACCGACGACGACCGCGGTCGGCTCGCCTACCAACGGGCCCTCAACACGCTGTGGGCTCTCGGCGACGCCCCGCGCGCGAAGAAGATCATCGATGACGCCGCGCGTGGCAGTGCGCCTCGCATCTGGATCGACGCTTTCCTCACCGTGTACTGGTTTGCTCTGGACCAGCCGCAAGAGGCGATACAGGCATCGAAAAGCCTTGTGCTGGAAGATCTGCCGGCCGTCGCGGGGGCCGAGACCGCATGGGTGCTTGCCGTGGTGCTTGCGGACGCGGGGCAGACCACCGAGGCGGTGGCCGTCGCGAACACGGGATACGCCGTAGCGTCGCGGTTCTTCGACTCCCCGCACATGCGATTCAACATCACCGACGCGCACGTCAGCGCGCTACTGCTGGCGGGCCAGCTGGCGGATGGATTCCAAGTGGCACAACGCGTGTACGAGCAGTGTGCTGAGATGCCGGGGGCAGCTCAAATGGTCGGCACCGCGATCGCCGGTCGGGCGGCGCTTTTCGCGGGTCGTCTTGACTCGGCGTGTGCCTTGTTGGGAAATGCGGCGCCGGCGTTGTCGGCGTCGGGGAATGCCATGGGCTGGGGATATCGGTATCACATCCCCTACGCCATCGCACTGGCAATGCGGGGTGCGACGGACGAGGCGGCCGCCGTGCTCAAAACCATCGACGAAGTTCGACGTCCATTCCGCATGCTGGATTACGAGCGCAGCCTGGCCCGTGCATGGTTGGCGGCCGGGCAGGGTGCCCTGACCGAGGCGATCACCACGATGTTGTCAGCCGCCGAAATCGCCGCGGCCAAAGGGCAATTCGCTGCCGAGGTGGTATGCCTGCAGACCGCGGTCCAGTTCGGGGATCACTCGGGCGCGTCTCGGCTGAGTGAACTCGAAGCGATGGTCGACGGGCCACGCGCGAAACTGGTCGCCCGGTTCGCGACGGCACTGAGCAACTCCGACAGTTCTGAATTATCGGCGATATCAGAAGAATTCGAGCAGTTGGGCGATCTCGTCGCTGCGGTGGATGCCGCTGCTCACGCCTGCCTCGCGTTCCGCCGGAACGATCTGCGGGGATCAGCTCTTGGCTGTTCGACGCGCGCGGAAGCGCTGGCGGAACGATGCGGCGGCATCAGCACGCCTGCGCTGCGCGAGGTCAGCGAACCGCTGCCTCTGACCGCGCGTGAGCGCGAGATCGTGCGACTCCTCGGGTCGGGTCTTACCACCCGCGAGGTCGCCGACCGGCTCTGCGTCTCGGCTCGCACCGTCGAAGGCCATATCTACCGGGCGATGAACAAGACGGGCTCGACCACTCGCGAGGAACTCATCAGGCTGCTGTCGCCTCCCCATACCGCGTGAACGCCTCGTAACATCAACCTTATGAGCGCGGAGGCATTGGCGAGCCTGATCGCCGAACTGCCCGAGGGCGTCGTGGTCACCGACCCCGACATCGTGGCGTCCTACCGGCAGGACCGCGCCTTTGACCCGACTGCGGGCACGGCGCTGGCCGTGGTTCGGCCCCGGCGCACCGAAGAGGTGCAAACGGTGATGCGGTGGGCGACTGCCAACAAGATCGCCGTCGTGCCCCGCGGTATGGGTACCGGGCTCTCCGGCGGGGCGACCGCGCTGAACGGCGGCATCGTGCTCAGCACCGAGAAGATGCGGGACATCACCGTCGACCCGGTGACGCGCACCGCCGTCGCCCAGCCCGGACTGCTCAACGCCGAGGTGAAGAAGACCGTTGCCGAGTACGGGCTGTGGTATCCGCCCGATCCGTCGTCGTTCGAGATCTGCAGCATCGGCGGCAATATCGCCACCAACGCGGGCGGGTTGTGCTGCGTGAAATACGGCGTCACCACTGACTACGTGCTGGGCCTACAGGTCGTGCTGGCCGACGGGACCGTGGTGCGCCTCGGCGGCCCTCGCCTGAAGGATGTCGCCGGGCTGTCGTTGACCAAGCTGTTCGTCGGCAGCGAGGGCACGCTCGGGGTGATCACCGAAGTCACCCTGCGACTGCTGCCGCCGCAGCACGTCGCGAGCACGGTCGTCGCCACGTTCGACTCGGTGGAGGCCGCCGCGGGCGCCGTCGTCACGATCACCGGCAAGATCCGGCCGTCGATGCTGGAGTTCATGGACTCGGCGGCCATCAACGCGGTCGAGGACAAATTGCGGATGGGCCTCGACCGCAACGCCGCCGCGATGATGGTGGCCGCCACCGACGACCGCGGACCCTCTGGCGTCGAGGACGCGGAGTTCATGGCCGAGGTGTTCACCGAACACGGTGCGAAAGAAGTGTTTTCGACGTCCGACCCGGAGGAGGGTGAGGCGTTCGTGGCCGCGCGCCGGTTCGCGATCCCCGCGGTGGAGGCCAAGGGCTCACTGCTGCTCGAGGACGTCGGCGTTCCGCTGCCCGCGCTGGCGGATCTGGTCGGCGGGGTGGCGAAGATCGCCGCCAACAACGACCTGATGATCTCGGTGATCGCGCACGCCGGCGACGGCAACACCCACCCGCTGATCGTCTACGACCCCGCCGATGAGGCGATGGCGCAACGCGCCCAGAAGGCGTTCGGCGAAATCATGGATCTGGCCGTCGGGCTCGGCGGAACCATCACCGGCGAGCACGGCGTCGGCCGACTGAAACGGCCCTGGCTGGCGGGCCAACTCGGACCCGAAGCGATGGAGCTCAATCAGCGAATCAAGCGGGCACTCGACCCCGACGGCATCCTCAACCCCGGCGCGGCGATCTGATCCTGCGCTGAGCAGACGCAAGAGACCCCGACACGCGCTGTTTCGGGGGCACCTGCGTTCCCCAGCTTCGCGTGGGCCCGGCTCGCGCGGATTAACTATTGACACGTCACGGTGACCTGTCGTACCAATGAGACATGACAGCCACTCTGTCTCACGGTGCACCGGTTCGTTTCCAGCTTGCTGATGCCGACACCTGGCCGAACCCGTGGGCGATGTACTCGGAGCTGCGCGACCACGACCCGGTGCATCACGTCATCACGCCGGACAAACCCGACCATGACTACTACGTGATCTCGCGGCATGCCGATATCTGGGCGGCGGCCCGTGACCACGAAACCTTCTCGTCGGCCCAAGGCCTGACGGTCAACTACGGCGAACTCGAACTGATCGGCCTGCAGGACAATCCGCCGTTCGTGATGCGGGACCCGCCGGTGCACAACGAGTTTCGCAAGCTGGTGTCGCGGGGCTTCACTCCGCGGCAAGTCGAGGCGGTCGAGCCCAAGGTCCGCGAATTCGTCGTCGAGCGCCTCGAGCGGCTACGCGCCGACGGCGGCGGCGACATCGTCGCCGAGTTGTTCAAGCCGCTTCCGTCGATGGTCGTCGCGCACTATCTCGGGGTCCCGGGGGAGGACCGCACTCAGTTCGACGGCTGGACCGAGGCGATCGTCGCGGCCAACACCACTTCCGGTGCCGTGGCCGGAGCGCTCGGCGGTCTCGGCGACGCACTCGGCGAGATGATGGCCTACTTCACCGCGTTGATCGAAAGGCGTCGCACCGAACCCGAGGATGACACCGTCTCGCATCTGGTGGGCGCCGGTGTCGGCGCTGACGGTGACATCGCGGGCGTGCTGTCGATCCTGGCGTTCACGTTCACGATGGTCACTGGTGGCAACGACACCACAACCGGAATGCTCGGCGGCACCGCGCAATTGCTCCATCAGCGGCCCGACCAGCGGCGGCTGCTGGCCGAGGACCCCGAGCTGATTCCCGACGCTATCGACGAGTTCCTCCGGCTGACGTCGCCGGTGCAGGGCCTTGCCCGCACAACCACCCGCGACGTCGCGATTCGCGACACCACGATTCCCGCAGACCGCAGGGTGCTGCTGCTCTACGGGTCGGCCAACCGTGACGAGCGTGAATTCGGCGAGAACGCCGCGGAACTCGACGTCCAGCGGCGGCCACGCAACATCATGACGTTCAGCCACGGCGCGCACTTCTGCCTAGGCGCCGCCGCGGCCCGGATGCAGTCCCGCGTCGCGTTGACGGAGCTGCTCGCGCGCTGCCCGGACTTCGAGGTCGACGAGTCCGGAATCGTCTGGGCCGGTGGCAGCTACGTGCGACGACCGTTGTCGGTGCCGTTCCGGGTGAGCTCCTGATGCCCGGGGATTGGCTGGCTGCGCGGCGCACCGAGGTTGCCGCCGACCGAATCCTGGACGCAGCGGGCGAGCTGTTTGCCCAGCAGGAGGCAGCGACCGTCGGTATGCACGAAATCGCTTCGGCGGCAGGCTGTTCCCGCGCGACGCTGTACAGGTACTTCGAAAACCGCGAAGCGCTCCATACCGCGTATGTGCACCGGGAGGCGTACCGGCTGTATCGCGAGATGACCGAGCAGATCAACTCGGTGGTGGACCCGCGTGAGCGATTGATCGAAGGCATGATGGCCTCGATGCGTAACGTCCGCGAAAGCCCGGCGCTCGCATCATGGTTCGCCACCACGCAGCGGCCGATCGGTGCGGAGATGGCCGAGCAGTCCGAAGTGATCAGGGCGCTGACAGAGGCCTTCGTGATCTCACTGGGACCCGATGACCCGGAGGTAGTGGCGCACCGGGCCCGCTGGCTGGTGCGGGTGATGACGTCACTGTTCCTGTTCCCCGGACACGACGAGGAGGACGAGCGGGCACTGCTCGAGGAGTTCGTCGTGCCAATGGTCGTACCGAGAAGTCAAGCCACCCAATAGGCTTGCGCCTTAATCGATTTGCGCGGGATCTTGTAGTCGTCGCGGAAGACCTTGGCTACCGCGCGGGTGGTTCGGTTGTCGCACGCCATCCAACCGAAGTGGTCGGTGGCCTCGAACGACGAGGAGGTGACCGCCTCCCACGAGCGCCTCGCCGCTGTTCTTTCGGTCCACCCACACCACGTCCGCGCTGCGAGCCACGGGCAATTGCTTGTCGTCGTCGTGCCCGGCTTCGAGGAACACCCGGGCGGGTGCGTCGCCGATCGCGGTCAGCAGTGAGTCGATCGCGGGTAGCGATGCGGTCGCCCACGATGACGTAGCCCTTGGGGGCCGGCTCGGGCAGCGTGAAGTTGCTGACAAGCACTGTCACGTCGATGGTGTCACCGGGCCGCGCCTCTTGCGCCCACTGCGAGGCCACCCCGCCGTGCAGCGCGAACTCGATGTCGACGGTGTCGGCCACGGGATTGGGGTCTGACCAGCGTGTAGCCGCGCTGATGCAGCCTCTCGCCGTCCGCGAACCGCATCCGGATCCACATCGTCGGGTGCAACGGCCGATCGGTCAGCAGGCCGCCGGCATCGAGGCTCAGCCGCAGGTAGTGCGGGCTGAGCTCGCGGCGGCCGGTGACGGTCACCTGGTAATCGCTCGCGCGCAGCGGCTTGAGCACGATGCCCTGGAATCCGCGCAATGGCACCTTGTCGGACATGCCGCGCCCTCGAGTCCATTATGAGGTTAGCCACGAGGCGGTGGGCCCGATCGTCTAGTCCGAGCGGACGCGGGTGAACCGGTGCAGCAGCCAGGCCGCCGGAACCGTCACCACGAACGTGGCCACGAATAAGAGGCCGATCGAGCCCGTGTAGATAGGGAAGTGGAGGATCTCGACCATTGCCAGCTCCATGGCCACCAGGTGGATCAGGAAGATCTCGTAGGAGATCTCGCCGAGGAAGACCATCGGCCGGCTGGCAAGGAACTTCGCGTACACGCCGCGGTCGCCCAGCGCCAGCGGCGCGACCATCAGTGTGGCGATCACGGCGTAGAACGCCGCCTTGAACAGCGCCTCCCGCAGTTCGGCGGGTGACGTGGTGGGGGCGCCTGCGATCGGCGTAGAGACGATGAAATAACAGGCCAACGCCAATGGCACGCATACCATCGCGTACGCGCGCACTCCCATGGGCTGCAGGACCGCAAGCATCATCCCGCCGATGAACCACAGGAGATATGTCGGCAACCACAGCCGTGCGCCGTCGGGCAGAAAGTCGGTGGTGTGCACCAGGATCAGCCATGCCGGCGTGATCAACGCCAGCCCCGACAGCCCGGTCAGCAGCAGCACCGGCCGCCAGCGGCGCCGGCACAGCACCACCAAGAGCACATACGCCAGCAATGGCAGCACCACATAGAACGCCACCTCGACCGCCAAGCTCCACATCTGCGTGAGGCCTTGATGCGGATACGAATACAGGTAGTTGTCGGTGTAGATCTGCGACAGCGTCAGGTTGCGGAACAACCCCATCCACGTGTGACCGGGGTTCGGTCCGGCCGTCCGAAAGTGATAGAGGGCATACGCCACGAGCACGGTGACGATGTAGGCCGGCATGATGCGGCGCACCCGGTGCCGGGCGTAGCGGCGCACCGACGGCGGCTCACCGCCCGAGGCGGCGGCCTTGACCCACGGGCCGAACAACAAGAATCCCGAAAGCACGAAGAAGATCGGCACGCCGATCTCCATCCGCGAGTACACCAACCCGACGTAGCCATGGTTGTACTTGCCCGTGGTGTAGGCGGCATGCGTGAGCATGACCAGCAGCGCGGCAACCGCGCGGATTCCGGTCAGCGACGCAACGCGCTCGGGCTTGCTGACCGACTCCAGGCCACCTTGGGCATCCAGGTCCCTCGACAGCGTCATTGCTGCTTCCGGCGATGCTTGTCGGGCGTGCGATCCGGTTGCAGATTGATCTTCACCCCCGAAATACGGGTGTTCTCAAGGGCCTTCAGCGTTTTCCTGGGCAGCTTCGCAGGCAGTTCGACCAGCGAGAAATCCGGCAGTATCGTGATGTGGCCGAAGTCGCTGCGGTGCAGACCGCCTTCGTTGGCGATGGCACCCACAATGTGGCCGGGGCCCACTTTGTGCCGCTTACCCACCGAGATGCGATATGTCGCCAGCCCTTCACGCGGTTTGCGATCTAGCCGGTCCTTGCCTGGCGGGCGGTCGTCGCGATCGCGTGGCCGCCGCTTCTCCGGCGGCGGCTCGGTCATCAGGAACGCTTCGCCGTCGCGCAACTGGGCGGCCAGCGCGGCAGCGATATCGGCCATCGGCACGTCGTTGTCGCGCTCGTAGTCCTGAATGAGGCTGCGAAACAGATCGATTCCCGGCTTGTCGAGCGCGTCGGTGATCGAATCGCGGAACTTGGCAACCCGCTGGGCGTTGACGTCCTCGACCGTCGGCAGGTCGGCCGGAATCACCTTGGATCTAGAGACCTTCTCGATCGACTTGAGCAGGTGACGCTCACGTGGCGAGACGAACAGGATCGCCGAACCGGACCGGCCCGCGCGCCCGGTCCGACCGATGCGATGGACGTAGGACTCCGGATCGTGCGGAATGTCGTAGTTCAGCACATGCGAAATGCGTTCCACGTCAAGCCCCCGCGCCGCCACGTCGGTGGCGACCAGGATGTCGATGCTGCCATCCTTGAGTGCGCTTATGGTCCGCTCACGCACCGGCTGCGGAATGTCGCCGTTGATCGCGGCCGCGGAAAATCCTCGGGCCTTTAGCCTTTCGGCAACCTCCTCGGTGGCCTGCTTGGTCCGGACGAACACGATCATCGCTTCGAAGGGCTCGACCTCAAGCACCCGGGTGA
This sequence comes from Mycobacterium sp., assembly GCA_035634855.1. Lineage (GTDB taxonomy): Bacteria > Actinomycetota > Actinomycetes > Mycobacteriales > Mycobacteriaceae > Mycobacterium. Next base: position 11,815 of record DASQCE010000219.1, on the reverse strand, counting down.
GCGCGTCCATCTTGCGAGGGCCGGCGACCTCGATGTAACGCTGCGAGATGTTCTCGGCGGTCGCGGTTCTCGCCTTGACGGTCACCTCGACCGGGTCGTGAAGGTACTTGGTAGTGATCTTGCGGATGGCGGGCGGCATGGTCGCCGAGAACAGGGCCACCTGCTTGTACTCAGGGGTGTCAGCGAGGATGCGTTCGACGTCCTCGGCGAAGCCCATCTGGAGCATCTCGTCGGCCTCGTCGAGCACCAGGTAGTCGAGGCGAGTCAGATCGAGACTGCCCTTCTCGAGGTGGTCGATGACCCGGCCTGGTGTACCGACGACCACCTGCGCGCCCCGCTTGAGCCCACCCAGCTGCGGACCGTAGGGCGCCCCGCCGTAGATCGGCAACACGTTGATCTCCGGCAGGTGCGCGCCGTAGCGGCCGAACGCCTCGGCCACCTGCAGCGCCAACTCGCGGGTGGGTGCGAGAACGAGCGCCTGAGTGGCACGGCTGCGGGGGTCGATCTTCGACAGGATCGGGATCGCGAATGCGGCGGTCTTGCCGGTGCCGGTCTGGGCCAGCCCGACGACGTCGGAGCCGGCCATCATCGCCGGGATGGTCGCGGCCTGGATGGGAGACGGCGACTCGTATCCGACGTCGCCGACGGCCTGCAGCACCGACGGGTGGATCTGCAGGTCACCGAAAGTGAGATCGGCGCTGCTCGGGTCCGGTTCGGAGGACGTCATTTCGGATGAAGTCTAGTGGTTGGGAGTGCGTTTCCCCGCCGCGCGCCTGTCTGACGACGTGTGGCGTTGGCGGTACGGTGCCCAGTTGTGAAATGGGCCATCCTCATCGCGGCGGCGACGATCACTGCCGCCGGATGCGGATCGAGCGACTCGACGGTGTCCAAGACGCCGGAGCCGACGGTCCCCTCGGCGATCGCACAGACCGCCCCGCCCTCAGTGGCGCCTGCGCCGCCGCCCGTCGTCGTGCCGACCACCACCACGGCGGCCGACCCATGCGCGGTCAACCTGGCCGCACCCGAGATCGTCAAGGCCGTCTCCGAGTTGCCCCGCGACCCGCGTAGCAATCAGGCGTGGAACCCCGAGCCGCTGGCGGGCAACTACAACGAGTGCGCGCAGTTGTCGGCGGTCATCGTCAAGGCCAACACCAACTCCGAGAACCCGAACACCCGCGCCGTGCTGTTCCATCTCGGCAAGTTCATTCCCACCGGCGTGCCGGACACCTACGGGTTCAACGGCATCGATGACACGGCCACCACCACCGGCGACACGATCGCGCTGCAATACTCGGGCGGCACCGCGGGCCTCGCCAGCGTGGTGAAGTTCAGGTGGAACGGCAACGGCGTCGAGTTGGTCGGCAACACGGGTTAGCTTTTGCCCGGGAGCGTGGGGTTGTGTCACGCGGTTGCGTGTACAGCGTGCGTCAAGCCCACACTCGGCAGCGATGCTGCGCGCGATCGAGCCACGAAATGCGCGCGTCGACTCGGATCTGAACCCAGTGAGGCCAACCCGCCGCCCGTATCGCATCTCGCACACGGGCGAGGAAGACATGCGGCCGATAGCGCAAGAGATCTCGACTCACCCGGATGATCATCCAGCCTTGGGTCGCTAGTTCGGCGAGCCGGTCGATGTCGTGAGCATGCTGTTCAGGGTTGGTCCAATGTTGAGGACCGTCGTATTCGACGCCAACCTTCCATTCCTGCCATCCCATGTCTACGCGGCCGACGAAGGAGCCGTATTCATCGACGACAAGGATTTGAGTCTGCGGTCTCGGAAACCCGGCGGCGATCAACAGCAGCCGCGTCCGGGTTTCCTGTGGTGACTCAGCGCCACCATCCATCAGCTCCAAGACACGCCGCAGCCGCACAGTGCCGCGGGCCCCGCGACGGCCTTCGGCGAGACGCTCGGCGTCGACCGGCTTGAGGCCGACAGCGTTCGCCAGCGCGTCGACTCGGATGATCGCCGTCTCGAGCCGATCTCGCCGACCAATATCGAACGCTGTCCGCGCCGGCGTAGTCACCGGCATGCCGTGCACGACGCAGATCTCATCATCGCGGAGTCGGCCGCGGTGGATAACGATGCCGCGGACGTCACAGGCCTCTCTGCGGATCAGCTCGGCAGGTAGCTCCGCATCGATCCAGCGAGATCCGTGCAGCGCCGCGGCGGACATTCCGCCGATGGTGGCGTTTCGCTTCGACCACAGCCAAGCCGCCACCGCTCGTCGGTCCGGTGTGAGCTCCACACCCTTCCGCAAGTAGACATTCCGATAGACCATGTCGTGGCGACTGGCCAGTGTTCGCCTCGTGACCGTGCCAGCCGCCAACGCTTCAGTGCCGATGAACGGCAGGAACTCCTCATGCATGCGCTCACCGTCAGCGCGTGGTCCCACACGATCGGCCGTTGTGCCCCTGTCAATGGCCGGTCTGTGGACAAGCGCACTCCTGAGGATGGACGAGTGTGGGCTCGTGTCACGCCAGGGCCGCATTCGCGTGCGGGTAACCCACGTTCGCGGGAGGCGGTGGTGTCGGCTGGCTCACATACAGTGGCACCGTGTTCGTGGCCTCCGACGGAGCCGAAGCAGCCGAAGCTCGCGTCATCTACAGCGCATCCGACCTCGCCGCCGCCGCGCGTTGCGAGTATGCGCTGCTGCGCTCGTTTGACGCACAGCTCGGCTGGGGACCGCCGGTGGCCGTCGAGGACGAACTGCTCGCGCGGACCGCCAAACTCGGCGGCGAGCATGAGCAGCGCCACCTCGACGAGCTGCGGGGGCTGGCCGACGACACCGTCGCCATCATCGGCAGGCCGCCCTACACCGTCGCCGGGCTGACCGCCGCCGCGGAACAGACCATGCGCGGCGTCGAGCGCCGCGCACCGGTGATCTATCAGGCAGCCATGTTCGACGGACGGTTCGTCGGATTCGCCGACTTCCTGGTGTTTGACGGGACGCAGTACCGACTGCGCGACACGAAGCTGGCCCGCTCGGTCAAGGTCGAGGCGCTGCTCCAGCTCGCGGCCTACGCCGACACGCTCGCCGCGGCGGGTGTACCCGTCGCTCCTGAAGTCGAATTGGTGCTGGGCGACGGCGCCATGGCGACCTACCGCGTCGACGAGTTGCTACCGGTGTACCTGCCCCGCCGCGCCGCCCTGCAGCGCCTTCTCGACGACCACCTGGCCGGCGGCGCCGCGGTGAGCTGGGACGACGACAAGGTGCGGGCGTGCTTCCGCTGTCCCGAGTGCACGATCCAGGTCCGCGACACCGACGACCTGCTGCTCGTGGCCGGCATGCGGGTCAGCCAGCGCGCCCGGCTGATCGAGGCCGGCATCACCACGTTGTCGGCGCTCGCGCACCACGACGGCCCGGTGCCTCAGCTTCCGGCGCGGACCGTCGCGTCGTTGACCGCGCAGGCCCGACTGCAGATCGCGCCCCGCGTCCACGGTAAGCCGCCGTACGAGATCGCCGACCCGCAGCCGCTGAACCTACTGCCCGATCCGAACAAGGGCGACCTGTTCTTCGACTTCGAGGGCGATCCGCTGTGGACGACCGACGGCCACGAGTGGGGTCTCGAGTACATGTGGGGCGTCCTGGACGTCGGCGGCGCCTTCCGGCCGCTGTGGGCGCACGACCGCGCCAGCGAGCGCCAGGCGCTCGTCGACTTCCTCGCGATGGTCCGCAAGCGTCGCAAGCGTCACCCGAAGATGCACATCTACCACTACGCCGCCTACGAGAAGGCCGCGCTGCTGCGGCTGGCGGGCCGCTACGGCGTCGGCGAAGACGAGGTCGACGACCTGCTGCGAAGCGGTGTGCTCGTCGACCTTTTCCCGTTGGTGCGCAAGAGCGTTCGCGTCGGCACCGAGAACTACAGCCTCAAATCGCTCGAACCGCTCTACATGGGGTCCGAGCTGCGCAGCGGCGATGTCACGACGGCGACGGAGTCGATCACCATGTACGCGCGCTACTGCGAGCTGCGCGCCGACGGCCGGGCCTGCGCCCTTGCTGAGGCCGACAACTTGCTCAAGGAGATCGAGGACTACAACCGCTACGACTGCCGCTCGACACACAAGCTTCGTGACTGGTTGATCAAGATCGCGATCGAATCCGGCGTGCCACCGCTGGGTCCGCAGCCCGTCGCCGACGGCACCGCCGTCGAGGACATCGACGACGTCTCCCGCACGTTGATGGCATTCGCCGGTGACGGCGTCGAGGAGCGCAGCCCTGCGCAGACGGCCGTCGCGTTGTTCGCGGCGGCACGTGGATATCACCGCCGCGAGGACAAGCCGTTCTGGTGGGCGCACTTCGACCGGCTGAACAACCCCGTGGATGAGTGGGGCGACACCGGCGACGTCTTCCTGGCCGACGACGTTTGTGCGGTCGTCAAGGATTGGCACCTGCCGTCGTCGCGGGCACGAAAGCAGCAGCGCTGGGTGAAGCTCACCGGAACGCTGCCCGCAGGTGGGCTGGATAGCAACGTGTTCGCGCTCTACAACCCGCCGTCGCCCGCCGGGCTCAGCGACAACCCGGACCGGCGCGCCGCGGGCAACGCCGAGATCATCGACGTCAATGACCCGGATGTCCCGACCGAAGTGACCATCTGCGAGCGGGAGCCCAAGGACGGCGGGACGTTCGCGCAACTGCCGTTCGCGCTGACGCCGGGCAGGCCCTTCCCGACAGGCAAGCTGCGCGATTCCATCGACACCGCGGCCGCCGACGTCGCTGCGAGTCTGCCCAATCTGCCCGACAGCGCGATCGTCGACATCCTGCTGCGCCGCACCCCGAGCACCCACAGTGGCGCACCGCTGCCCCACACAGGCAACACCGCCTCGGACATAACGGCGGCGCTGCTCGACCTCGACTCGTCGTACCTGGCTGTGCACGGCCCGCCCGGCACCGGCAAGACATACACGGCGGCCAGGATCATTGCCACGCTGGTGAACGACCACCAATGGCGGGTCGGCGTCGTGGCGCAATCACATGCGGTGGTGGAGAACCTGTTCCGCGATTTGATCAAGGCCGATGTCGACCCGGCGCGGATCGGCAAGAAGGACTCGCCGCCGGACGCCGCATGGCAGGACGTCGACAAGGACGACTACGCCGCATTCATCGCCACGAACGACGGCTGCGTGATCGGCGGCACCGCATGGGATTTCGCCAACGACACCCGGGTCGACGCGAACAGCCTCGACCTGCTGGTGATCGAGGAGGCCGGCCAGTTCTGCCTGGCCAACACCATCGCGGTGGCCCGAGCGGCCAACAACCTGATGCTGCTGGGCGACCCGCAGCAGCTGCCCCAGGTCAGCCAGGGACACCACCCCGAACCGGTCGACGCGTCGGCGCTGGGCTGGCTCGTCGACGGCCACCGGACGCTGCCAGAACAGCTCGGCTACTTCCTCGACCGCTCGTTCCGGATGCATCCCGCGGTGTGCGGCCCCGTGTCGCGGCTGTCCTACGAGGGCCGCCTGCACTCCGAGGAGAGCCGCACCGCGGCTCGGCATCTCGACGGCCAATCGCCCGGCGTGTGCGTGCTTCCCGTGCCCCACGACGGCAACTCGACCAGCAGCCCGGAGGAGGCGGCCGCCATCGTGGCCGCCACCCGGCTGCTGATGGGCGCCACATGGACCGACGAGGACGGCACCCGCGAGCTCGCACAGACCGATGTGCTCGTGGTCGCGCCGTACAACGCGCAAGTGCTGCTACTGCAGGATTATTTTGATGCCGCCGGCCTGCCCGATGTCGCCGTCGGGACCGTCGACAAGTTCCAGGGGCGTCAGGCACCAGTGGTGTTCGTGTCGATGACGGCGTCATCAATCGATGACGTTCCTCGTGGCATCTCGTTCCTGCTCAACCGGAACCGCCTCAACGTCGCGGTCAGCCGCGCCAAGTACCTGGGCATAATCGTCCGCTCGGAGGCACTGACGGAGTACCTGCCTGCCACGCCGGACCGCCTCGTCGAACTGGGCGCGTTCTTGTCGCTCGCCTCCGGAGGCTGAGCAAGCGCGGCGCAGCCCGAAGCCGGCGAAGCCGGGCGCCAGCGAAGCCGACGTCAAGGCCCTGTGATACACCGTCGAGATGAGCCTGACCGACACGCTGGCCGGGATCGTAGGCGCCGCGCACGTCATCACCGATCCCGATGTGCTCGACGGCCGCAGTGTCGACCACACCGGGCGCTATCGCGGGCACGCTAGCTTGCTGGTGCGGCCGGGGTCGGCTGACGAGGTCGCGGCGGTGCTGCGCGCCTGCCGCGATGCGGGCGTGTACCGTGCAGGGCGGCCGGACATCGCTGGTCGCGGGGACCGTGCCCGAACACGACGACGTGTTGTTGTCGACGGAGCGGCTGCGCGAGCTCGGCGAGGTTGACGTCGTCGAGCGTCGCATCCATGTCGGCGCAGGTGCGACACTCGCCGATGTTCAGCGTGCCGCGTCCGCCGCGGGGCTGCTGTTCGGCGTCGACCTGGCCGCGCGTGATTCGGCGACGGTCGGCGGCATGGCGTCGACGAACGCTGGCGGACTGCGCACGGTTCGGTACGGCAACATGGGCGAGCAGGTCATCGGCCTCGATGTGGCGCTGCCGGACGGGTCGGTGGTGCACCGGCACAGCCAGGTGCGGCGCGACAACACCGGATACGACCTGGCCTCGTTGTTCGTCGGCGCCGAGGGCACGCTCGGCGTGATCACCGCGCTGGATCTGCGGCTGCATCCCGCTCCGACGCACCGGGTCATCGCGATCTGCGGGTTCGACGACCTCGACGCGCTCGTCGAAACCGGGCGTGCGTTCCGCGACATCGACGCCATCGCGGCGCTGGAGTTGATCGACGCACGCGCCAGCGCCCTGACCGCCGAACACGTCGGCGTGGCAGCGCCCGTCGACGGCGCTTGGCAGTTGCTCATCGAATTGGCCGGTGACACAGATCAAACCGAGCGGCTGGCCGATGCGCTCGAGGATGCGCGGATGACTGCCGAGCCGGCGGTCGGCGTTGATGTCGGCGCGCAACAGCGGCTGTGGCAGGTCCGCGAATCGGTCGCCGAAGCGCTCGGCGTCTACGGGCCGCCGCTGAAATTCGATGTGTCCCTGCCGTTGTCGGCGATCGAGGGGTTTGCGGTGGATTCAGCGAAGCTCGTCGCCGAGCGTGCCCCCGAGGCAGTCCCGGTGCTGTTCGGTCACATCGGCGAGGGCAACCTGCATCTGAATCTGGTGCGGTGTGTGCTCGACGGCGACCGCGAGCGCGAGCTGTACTCGGCGATGATGGAGTTGATCGCCCGCTGGGGCGGCAACGTCAGCTCCGAGCACGGCGTCGGCACCCGCAAGCGGGACTACGTGTCCATGTCGCGCACCGAGGCCGATATCGCGGCGATGCGCGCGGTGAAGACCGCCTTCGACCCGTCCGGATACCTGAACCCCGCGGTGCTGTTCAACTAGTCAGGGTGAATGACGCAAAATGCGTCAAAACACCGGCGTGTCGGGCATTTTTGCGTCTGCTCGCGCGACCCGGCCAGCGCAGAGTCAGTCGCGGCGCGGCAACGAGTGCCTGCCATAGCTCGATGCATCGTCGGGGTCGTCACGGGAATGCCTGCCGTTCGACTCGAACCAGAACGGCCGTTTCTCCGGTTCCTTGTCGGACAGGTAATGGCGCGCAGACCGCTCATGACGTGACGGCCTCGCCTCCTCCGGGGCGGCCGGGGGCAGCGGCTGAAACCGCTCCTCCTCGACGTGAAAACCGTTGTGCGCGAAGCCGATCGGTTCGGCCTTCGGTGTGACGGACGGAATGTCGCTGAGTGGCCCGTCGAGTATGTCCCCCTGCCCTTCGGACGGGTCGGCCCCCAGCTTGCGAGGGGAGTACCCCCAGTCGTCGGCCTGCACGACAGGCTCCCTGTGCGCGACCGGCCCGGCCCGGGTCACCGGTTCGGGGTCGTCGTCCCACGACACCGTGTACTCGAGGTACTCATCATCGTCGACGAACGTCTCGTCGCCGCCGTACTCGACCGCGTAGCCTGCGTTGCGGTCCGCGTCCTCCAGGTAATCGTCCACGTCGTCGTCCTCGACGAGCCGGTCGGCATTGCCGAAGCCAAGCAGGAACATCGCGGCGACCACGCCGAACAACGCGAAGAACGCAGGCAACAACAGCGACTGTGACATCGCCGCGGCGAATGGTTCGTGCAGGAACGCGGGCAGCCGGGTCACCGAGCCTTGGCCAGGCGCCTCCGTCACGGTCGGCGGCATCTCCGCGCTGATCCGGGACGTCATGAATGCCGCCATGCCTGCGCTGCCGAGCACCGAGCCCACCTGCCGGGTGGCGTTGTAGACGCCAGAACCGGCGCCGGCCAGCTTCGGCGGCAGGTTGCGGGTGCCGGTCGCCGCCAGCGGCGCCCAGATGAACGCCGAGCCGATGCCCATTGCGGTCAGCGGCAGCACCAGACGCCAAATCGGCGTGGTCGGCGTCATCTCGATGGACAGCCACGTCATCGCGATTGCGAGTACCGAGAACCCGAAACCGATCACCGGCCGTGGGTGCGAACGGTCGACGATCTTCCCGACGAACGGCGCGAGCACGCCCGTCGCAATCGCCATCGGCGCGGTCAGCAGCGCTGACCGCGTCGGAGACAGCCCACACACCGCCTGCGCATAGAACATCAACGGCAAGAACGTCGCCGTCACGACGAATCCAATTGTCGCCACCCCGAGGTTGGCCAGCGAAAAGTCCCGGTCACGGAAGATGACCAACGGGATCAGCGGTTCGTTGCGGTTTACCGACTGCCAGACCAGAAACGCGGCCATGAACCCGATGCCGCCAGCGAGAGTGCCCCAAATCCACGGTGCCCAGTGGTGTGACTGGCCCTCCTGCAGCGCGAACACCATCATGAACATGCCGATCCCGGACAGCAGCACGCCGAGCAGGTCGAAACGATGCTTCTGGGTGGGCAGCACCGGGATCAGCCAGACGGCAAGCGCGAGCCCGATGATGCCGATCGGGACGTTGACGAAGAAGATCCACTGCCAGCCGAGCCGGTCCACCAGCACGCCGCCGGCCAGCGGACCGACCAGCGTGGCGACCCCGGCGGTGGCACCCCACACGCTCATCGCCACGCCGCGGCGGTCGGCCGGGAAGATCCGGGTGATGGTCGACAGCGTCTGCGGCGTGAGCAGCGCCGCGCCGATGCCCTGCACCACGCGTGCCGCGATCAGCATTTCGATGCTGCCTGCCAGGCCGCACCACAGCGATGCGGCGGTGAACACCGTCAGGCCCAGCAAGTAGAGGTTCTTCGGCCCGAACCGGTCGCCGAGCCGGCCGGCTACCAGCAGCGGCACCGCGTAGGCGAGCAAGTAGGCACTCGTCACCCAGATGACGGCGTCGTAGCTGGCGCCGAGCTTGTCCATGATCGACGGGTTGGCGACAGCGACGATGGTCGCGTCGACCAGGATCATGAAGAAGCCGACCAACATCGCCCACAGGGCATTCCACGGGTTTTCCCCCGCGAGCGGGGAATATTTCCGAGGGTCGATTTGTAGCCGCCGCACACCCCCTCGAGCGCGGCCATCCTGCCGTGTAGTCATTGTTTTGAACATCTCGGGTCGACCAGATAAGCAACGATTGAGCCGACGGTACGGACCTAGCTATGCCCCGACAAGTCGGGGGTCGACCAGTATCGATGCGTCAGGCTGGTTCCGCGACGGCGTCGCCGGTGACGTCGTCCTTGCCTTCGGTGGCCGGCACGCCGACCGCCAATAACGCCAGCAGCGCGATAACCATGCCGGCCGTCATCACCAAGGCTAACGCGATCTCATTGTTGCCGAGCACGCCCACCAACGGCGCCACCGCGGCACCAAAGCCGAACTGGGCCGCGCCTAGTAATGCGGCCGCGGTGCCGGCGGCGTCGGGATGCCGTGACAACGCCACCGCGGGGGCGTTCGGTATTACCAGGCCCATCGCGGCCAGGATCGCCCAGATCGGCACCACAAAGCCCGGCAGCCCGCCGATGTGCTCGTATGAGAGGCCGACGAAGACGACACCGGCCAACGACGCGGCCACCAGCGCCCACACGACAATGCTTTGCGGTGCGAACCGCCGCAGCAGGACCACGTTGAACTGGGTGGCACCGATCAAAGCCACCGCGCCAGCGCCGAACACCAGCGCGAAGGCCTGCTGGTCAAGGCCATAGTGGCCCTGCAGCACGAATGACGCACCGGCGATATAGGCGAACAGCCCGGACATCGCGAGCGCGGCGACCAGCACCAGCATGACGAAGCGAACATCGCGAATGACCTCGACATAAGTGGCGGCGATGCTGCGCACCTTCAGCGGCCGTCGATGCGACGCGGGCAGGGTCTCGGGCAGCGCCAGCGCCGCCAGAAGAAGCAGCCCGCCCGCCAACACGACCAGTGCGGCGAACACCCAGTGCCACGAGGCTTTCAACAGCACCGCGGCACCAAGCGACGGCGCGACGACAGGAGCGACCCCAAGCACCAACATCAGCCGCGACATCACCGTGGCCGCGACGGAGTCGGCATACAGGTCGCCGACGACGGCGATCGCCACCACCATCGCTGCGGCGGCGCCCATCCCCTGCAGTCCGCGCGCCACGCCGAGCACGGCGATGTTCGGCGCGAACAGGCAGACCAGCGATGCCAGCATGTGCAGCACGATGCCGGCCATCAGCGGCCTGCGGCGCCCCAGCGAGTCCGACAGCGGCCCGACGATCAGCTGGCCGAGGGCCAACCCAGCGAGCGTGCCGGTCAGCGTCAGTTGCGCGACCGACGACGACACCGACAGATCGTCGGCGATCTTGGGCAGCGCAGGCAGATACATGTCGATCGTCAGCGGGCCCAGTGCGACCAGGGCGCCGAGGACAGCGATCATGCGGACGCGGCTCGGCGCCGTCGACCCCCCTTCCGGGGTCGAGGATTCGACGATGAGCCGCTTGCGCGAAGAGCGAAAAGCGCGGCTGGTCACGTCCACGTCGATCGATGTTGCCATGGAAGTGGTTAGCGCCGCTTCTCAATAATTTGTTCCCTACCTCACAGACAGTGACCGCGATCACGATCGGGCACCCGCGGGCGGCCTCCGTTCGTTCAACAAGCGTTAGCCTGAAGGTTCGGACAGGTTGTACCCGGTCGACAAGGGGGGAGCCGCACATGAGCGCTCGGTCGAGCACCAAGAGCCAGCTGCCGGCTACTACTGACGACAATCCCAGCGCCGCCGCCAAGGTGCTGTCGCAGATCCTCGAACGCGGCAACCGAGTGCAGGGACCTGCGATTAAGGCCTATGTCGACCGGCTGCGCCAGCACAACACGGACGCGACGCCCGCCGACATAGTCAAGAAGCTGGAAAAGCACTACCTGGCCGCGGTGATGGCCAGCGGCGCCGCCGTCGGGTCCGCCGCCGCGTTCCCGGGGATCGGCACGCTGGCAGCGCTGTCGGCGGTTGCAGGCGAGACCGTGGTGTTCCTGGAGGCGACGGCGGTCTATGTGCTCGCGCTCGGCGAGGTGTACGGCATTCCCGCCGATCACCGCGAGCGGCGCCGCGCCCTGGTGCTGGCGGTCTTGGTCGGCGACGAGGGCAAGCGTGCGGTCGCCGACTTGGTCGGGCCCGGCCGCACCAGCGGCGCCTGGCTGTCCGACGGCGCGGCTACATTGCCGCTGCCTGCGGTGTCCCAACTGAATTCGCGACTGCTGCGTTACTTCGTCAAGCGCTACACGCTCAAGCGTGGTGCGATCATGTTCGGGAAGTTGTTGCCGGTCGGCATTGGCGCTGTCGTCGGCGGGGTGGGAAACCGGCTGATGGGCAAGAAGATCGTCGCCAACGCCCGCAAGGCGTTCGGCA
>DASQCE010000218.1:0-9386 GCA_035634855.1 Mycobacterium sp. | reverse complement strand
CGTCACCCGTACCAGCGTTTTGCCCGGCACTTTGTCCACCAGTGCGAAATCATCGACATGCGCTGGCCCGTCGTCCAGTTCGACGCCGTCGCGCAGCTTCCGGCCCAGCCCCCGCCGCACTGAGCCTTCTACCGTCGCCAGATATGTCTTGGGCACCTCGAACGACGGATGCATCAACCGGTGCGCCAGCTCGCCGTCATTGGTCAGTAGCATCAGCCCTTCGGTGTCGGCGTCGAGCCGCCCGACGTGAAACAGCTTCTTGTTGCCCCGCACTCGATGCTCGACCAGGTCGCCGATGCACGGCCTGCCGCGGTCGTCGGACATCGTCGAATGCATGCCCAGCGGCTTGTTGATCGCCAGATGCACCAGGGTGTCGTCGACCGTCACCCGCGCCCCGTCGACGCGGATCACCGACACGTCCGGGTTCACGCGCGTGCCCAGCTCGGTGACCACCCGGTCGTCGACCTCGACCCGGCCGTCGAGGATCATCTTCTCAGCGACGCGGCGCGACGCAATTCCGGCCTGCGACAACACTTTCTGCAAGCGCACGCCTTCCCGCACGCGAGGAGGACCGAAATCCTCGGAGTCCGCCATCTCACTCCCGGTCCACGTCGAACGACATCGGTGCCTCGGCCACGGGCGCACCGCTCAGTTTTATAAAACGCGGCTCTTCGCCGAGGGATTCGCTCAGATCGTCGATGACGTCGACGTCAGGCAGCAGCGGCGCGATGTCAGGCAGGTCCGTCAGCGATGTCAAGCCCAGCCGCTCCAGGAACAGTTCGGTCGTCGCGAACGTCACGGCGCCCGTGTCGGGATCGGTGCCCGCCTCGGTGATCAGCCCGCGCGCCAGCAGCGTGCGCATCACCGCGTCCACATTCACGCCGCGAACCGCACTCACCCGGGCCCGCGTCACCGGCTGCCGGTACGCCACCACCGCCAGCGTCTCCAGCGCCGCGCGGGTCAGCTTGGACCGTGCGCCGTCGAGGAGCAGCCGTTCCACGTACGGCGCGAACCGCGCGCGGGTGTACATCCGCCAGCCGCCGCCGGCTTCCCGCAGATCGATGCCGCTGTCGCGGGCTGTGAGCTCCTCCGCCATCAACTGAAGCTTGGCCGCGACGCGGTACGCCGGCTGCTCGGTCGCGACCGCCAGCTGCTCCACGGTCACCGGGGTGTCCACCACCAGCAGCAGCGCCTCGAGCGCCGCGCCGAGTTCGGAGTCCTCGAGCTCCGGTGCGGTCGCGACGTCGATGCCCAAGTCCAGATCGGTGGGAAGGTCCGTGGAAATGTCGTCAGTCATCAGCGTCGTCTACTTCCACCGCATCCTCGGTTACCAGGTGTTCGTTGGTTGGCCGTTCGCCGGTCCACGAAATCTGGAGCACACCAAGCGGTTCTGATTGGTCGAATGCTACCGCCCACGCCCGGTACAGCTCGAGTAGTGCGAGGAACCGGCCGACGATCTCGATCGGTGCCGCACAGTCGGCCACCAGCTCGGAAAACGACGCCCAGCGCCCGATGCCACGGCTCTCCAGCAGGTTCATCAGATTGCCGACCTGCTCCGGCACCGACACAAGCACCTGGTGGAGGTGCTCGGTGCCCACCGTCGGGACCGGGCGGGGTGTGAACGCCGCCGCGGCGATCTGCGCGAAGCTCTCGGCGTCGACGCCCAGCATCACCTCGGGCAGCAGATCCTCGTACCGCTGCTCCAGCGCCACCGACCGCGGATAGCTGCGCAGTGCCGCGGACTCGAGCTCGGCGAACATCTCCGCGACGTGCTTGAACGCCCGGTACTGCAGCAGCCGTGCGAACAGTAGGTCGCGGACCTCGAGCAGCGCGAGGTCCTCCTCGTCGTGCACTTCACCGGCGGGTAGCAGGCGCGCGGCTTTGAGGTCCAGCAGCGTGGCCGCGACCACGAGGAACGCCGTCGTCTCCTCGAGCTCCATCTGCGGGCCGATCGCCTTGGTGTAAGCGATGAAGTCGCCGGTCACCTGATGCAGCGCCACCTCGGTGACATCGAGGCGGTGCGCGAAGATCAGCTGCAGCAGCAGATCGAACGGCCCCTCGAAATTGCTCAGCCGGACCTGGAAGCCGTTCTGTCGGGTCTGCTCTTCGGAGTTCGATGTCGCCGCCTCCGCGGCTCCGGCCTGTGTGTCCGTATTCACGCGCCGAACCGGTCGATGACCTCGCGCGCCAACGACCGATAGGCTTCGGCCCCACCGGATTTCGGCGCCCACGTGGTGATCGGCTCGCCGGCGACGCTGGTCTCGGGGAAGCGCACCGTGCGGGTGATGACGGTGTCGAACACCAGGTCGCCGAACCTCTCCAGCACGCGGGCCATCACTTCGCGGGAGTTGACCGTGCGTGGGTCGTACCGGGTGACCAGGATGCCGCTGATCGACAGCTTCGGGTTCAGCCGGTCGTGCACCTTGTCGACGGTGTCGGTCAGCAGGGCGAGGCCGCGCAGCGAGAAGTACTCACACTCGGTCGGGATGATCACGCCGTCGCTGCATGCCAGCCCGTTCACGGTGAGCAGTCCCAGCGACGGCTGGCAGTCGATCAGCACATAGTCGTAGCGGTCGAGCACCGGATACAGCGAGCGGGCCAGCGACTGCTCGCGGCCCACCTCGTTGACAAGCTGGATCTCGGCAGCCGACAGGTCGATGTTGCTTGGCGCCAAATCCATGCCAGGGACACGGGTATGGATCAGCACTTCTTCGATCGACACTCGCGGCTCCACCAGCAGGTTGTGCACGGTGTGGTCGAGTTCGTAATGCGGCACCCCAAGCCCCGCCGACAGCGCGCCCTGCGGATCGAGGTCCACCAACAGCACCCGCCGACCGTACTCGGCCAGGCTGGCGCCCAGATTGATGGTCGATGTCGTCTTTCCGACGCCGCCCTTCTGATTGCACATCGCGATGACCTTGGCAGGGCCGTGCACGTTCTTCGGCTTGGGTTCAGGAATGGTCCGCGGCGGGCGGCCCGTCAAACCCGGACTTTCCGCCGTTCCGGCGGGCCCACCCTCGTCGGTCATGCCCGACCGTCGCTGGTCACGCACGCATGAGGCATTCCGAACATCCGGGCAAGTTTAACGGGGGCGCGCCTGCCTGGTCTGGCAGACCCGCGGGCAACGTGGAACCCAATCGAGCAGCCCGTCCGAATAGTGTGACGACCATGCGCCTGAAGCAGCGGCTGCCTTTCCTGCGCTGGTCGTTTTGGCGGCTGGCGATCGGGGCCCGCAACATCACCAAGACCGGCCAGATCGGCGACGGACGAGAGTCCGCCGCTGCCGACTATGTGGTGGCCAACGCACGGCAGGGCGACATCGATGACGCGATCGCGAAGGTGGACGAGTTCGCGTACGAGAAGTGATCAACATCGGCGACGAGAAGGGTGAGCTGCTAGACGCTGCCGTTCGCCGCGCCAACCCCTCCCTGGCGCTGGAGCTGGGCACCTACTGCGGCTACAGCTCGCTGCGGATCGCCCGTGCGGCGCCGTCGGCCAAGGTGTTCTCCGTCGAGCGCTCGGCCGCCAACGCCGAAGGGCGCAGCGTATCTGGGCGCAGGCCGGCATCGCCGACCGGGTCACCTGCGTCGTCGGCCGGTGACGGCGGCCGAACGCTCGACGCGCTGGGCACCGAGCACGGCTTCGCAGCCGGGAAGCTCGACTTCCTGTTCATCGACCACGACAAGGGCGCCTACCTGCCCGACCTGCAGAGCATCCTGGACCGTGGCTGGTTGCACTACGGATCCATCGTGGTCGCCGACAACATGCTCATTCCTGGCTCGCCGAAGTACCGCGAATTCATGAATCAGCAGCAGAGCAAGCTCTTCGACACGGTCGCGCACAAGACGCACGGCGAGTATCAGACGCTGGCGCCCGATGTCGTGCTGGAGTCGAAGTATCTAGCCGGCGGACAGCTCGCGGACGATCCGCTTCGCCATACGCTTGGACTGCTTGGCCATATAACCGATCAGGGACGGCCGGACGTCGTAGCCGATGAACCGCAGCCCGTCCGCGGCGGGCCGTTCGCCCGCGACGACCGGTTTACCCCTTGCATCGAGCACGCCGAGGTGGCCCACCAGCGGTTCCAGAGCGCGCCGGTAACCGGTGGCCAGCACGACGGCGTGCGCGTCCAGCCGCGACCCGTCGACGAGGACGACCTTGTCGCGATCGAACGACTCGACCGTCGCGACAACCTCAATGGACCCATTCCTGATGGCGTCAATCACATCCACGTCGACCAGCGCCGGCACCTGCTCGAGCTGTTTCACCCGCGAAAACACGCCCTCTTCCGGGATCGGCAACCCGAACTGGCTGAGGTCGCCGAGATTCGCGCGCCGCGCCCGCCGGCCGATCGCGTCGGCGACGCGGACAGGGAGGTGGTACATCGGCAGAGAAAGCAGGTCACCCGGCAGGCCACCGGGAAGCGACCGCAACATGATGTTCGGCGGATTGCGGACGGCTAGCCAGACCTTGGCGGCGCCACCGGTGGCAAGGTCGTGGGCGATCTCCATCCCCGACGAGCCGGCGCCGACCACCAACACGTTCCTGCCCTGATAGGGGCGCGGGTTTCGGTATACCGACGAGTGCATCAGTTCGGCGGTGAAGCCGTCCGCACCCGGCCACTGGGGAATGCGCGCGGTGTGCTGGTTTCCGATGGCGACAACGACCTGGTGTGCGCTGATACGGCCGGTCGACGTTTCAAGTCGCCAGCCGGTGCCTGCCCTGTCGATACGCGTGACTTCGGTACCCAGCCGCAGCTCGATCCGGCTTTCACGGGCGTGCCGGTCGAGGTGATCGACGACGTTGTCACGGGTCGGAAACATGGCCGTGCCCTTTGGGTACGGCCGGTTCGGTAGATGCGAGAACGGTCTGCCGGTGTTCAGCTTCAGCCGGTCGTAGCGACCTCGCCACGAGGAACCCACTTGGTCGGCCCGATCGATCAGCAATGGGCGCAGCCCGCGGTCACGCAGACTCAGCGCCACCGAGATACCGGCCGGGCCCGCACCGATTATGGCTATATCGTGCTCGCTCATATCCGAGTCCAACGATCAACGGCGCCCGACCGTTCAGCGCGCCCGCGGATGGGCGCCTGCCCACACCTCGCGCAACGCATGCACCGTGACCATCGTGTAAATCTGCGTCGTCGTCACCGACGCGTGTCCCAGCAACTCCTGCACCACCCGGACGTCGGCTCCCCCGTCGAGCAGGTGCGTGGCGAACGAGTGGCGCAAAACGTGCGGCGACACCGCGGCAGTGATGCCCGCCCGCTCGGCGGCGTCCTGCAGCACCTGCCACGCGCTCTGCCGCGACAGCCGCCCGCCGCGGGCGTTGAGGAAGATCGCGGGCGTGCCGCGGCCGCGCCGGGCCAGGTCGGGACGACCACGTACCAGGTAAGCGTCCAGCGCGGTGACGGCAGGCCGACCGATCGGCACCAGTCGCTGCTTGCCGCCCTTACCTCGCAGCAGCACCGACCGGACCTGGGTGTCGATGTCGTCCAGGTCGAGCCCGACCGCCTCGGAGATCCGAGCGCCCGTCGAATACAACAGCTCCAGCAGGGCCCGGTTGCGCACGGTCAGCGGACCGTCGGCCTCGCGGTCGCCGCCTGCGCCGTCCAGCAGGGCCAGCACCTCGTCGATGGTCAGGCTCTTGGGCAGCCGCCGGCTCGGAGTCGGCGGCTTGACCGCCCGGGCCACATCGACGCCGGTGAGGCCTTCAGACTCCGCGAAGCGGTGCAGTCCTCGCACAGCGACCACCGCGCGGGCCGCCGACACCGCCGACAGCGGCGCGGTTTTCGTGTCAGGGTCGCCGCGGCGCAGCGACACAAGGAAGTCACTGACGTCGCTCTCGGTGACCTTGGACAGGTCGTCGATGCCCCGCGCTGTCAGGTGCTCGGCGTAGCGGCGAAGATCACGGCGATACGAACTCAAGGTGTTGGCGGCCACGCCACGCTCGATGGTCAGGTGATCAAGGTAGCCCTGGAACTGGTCGTCGAGGGCCGAGCGAAAGGACGATGAGCCGCTCGCGCGAAGTGAGGGCACCTCCCGCCCGAAGGGCAGGGGGACGGACGACGTGGTCACGGGTGCCCCTTCCGGCGGGCGAACGTGGTCGGCCGGTCCGGCCACGGCGCGTCGACGGGCCGCAGCGTCGCGGGGTTGCTGACGGTGTGGGCGGCCAGGATCCCGCCCACCGCAATCGAATTGACGATCTCGCCGCTAAAGACCAGGCGTACGGCCTCGTCAAGCGGAAACCATCGCAGCGTCAGGTCGGCCTCCTCGTCGTGGGCGTCGGGCCGCCCGACGTCGGTCAGTCCGGTCGCGAGGTAGATCCGGACGCTCTCGTCGGAGAACCCGGGCGTCGAGTCGAGGTCGACGAGGGTGCGCCACTCGGTTGCGACGAGTCCCGCCTCTTCCTCGAGTTCGCGGGCGGCGGTGATGTGCGGCGGTTCACCGCCGAGGTCCAGCAGGCCTGCCGGCAGCTCCCAAAGCCGCCGACCAAGCGGGTGGCGGTATTGGTAGACCAGCATGACGTTGTTGTCGTCGTCGAGCGCGAGGACCGCTACTGCGCCGTAGTGCTCCACGACTTCCCGGCGCGCGATGTTGCCGTGTGGCATGCGGACCTCGTCGGTCCGGAGTGCGAAAATGTTTCCGACATAGAGGGTTTGGCTTGAGACCGTCTCGAACTCGTGTTCAGCCACGGGCCGCGGGCTCTTGCAGCAGTTGCGTGACGTTGTCGTGATGTTCGACACCATTCGCGTGCTGTTCGGGAATGTTCATGCCCGGCAATCGTTCTTCGGCCTTGTAGTCCAGCGACGCGCCGATGAACGCGACGAACAGCGGATGCGGCCGAGTCGGCCGGCTCTTGAGCTCCGGGTGTGCCTGCGTGCCGACGATGAACGGATGGACATCGGCGCCGTACTCGACGAATTCCACCAGATGCCCGTCCGGGGAGGTGCCGGAGAACTTCAACCCGCTGTCGGCGATGCGGTCGCGGTAGTCGTTGTTCACCTCGTAGCGGTGGCGGTGCCGCTCGGATACCTCGGTGGCCTGATATGCCTGCGCCACAATCGAACCCGCCTCGAGCACGGCCGGATAGGCACCCAGTCGCATGGTGCCACCCAGGTCCGCCTCACCAGCCACGGCATCGCGTTGGTCGGCCATCGTCGAGATCACCGGATCCGGTGTCTTCGGATCGAACTCCGCGGAGTTGGCACCGGTGAGCCCGGCCGAGCGGGCCGCCTCGATGACGATGCACTGCAACCCGAGACACAGCCCGAGGACCGGCAATCGCCGCTTGCGGGCGTAGGAGATGGCGCCGATCTTGCCCTCGATACCACGAATCCCGAAGCCGCCGGGGATGAGCACACCGTGCACGTCGGCCAGCGCGGCGGCGGCACCACTCTCCGTCTCACAGTCGTCGGATGCCACCCACCGCATCTCGACCTTTGCACGGTGCTTGAAGCCACCGGCCCGCAGCGCCTCAGCCACCGACAGATACGCGTCGGAGAGGTCAATGTACTTACCCACCAAGGCGATCCGCACCGTCTCCTGCGGTTCGTGCACACGTTCGAGGAGGTCGTTCCACTGGGTCCAGTCGACATCGCGGAACGGTAGGTTCAACCGGCGGACGACATAGGCGTCGAGTTCCTCACGGTGCAACACCTTGGGAATGTCGTAGATCGACGGTGCGTCGGGAGTGGAGATCACGCCGTCGATGTCGACGTCACACATGAGCGCGATCTTGTTCTTCAGCGGTTCCGGCACGTCGCGATCGCAGCGAAGAATCAGCGCGTCCGGCGTGATACCGATGCTGCGCAGCGCCGCCACCGAGTGCTGGGTGGGCTTTGTCTTGAGTTCACCCGATGGCGCCATGTACGGCACCAGCGAGCAGTGCAGGAAGAAGCAATTCTCCCGGCCGACCTCGTGGCGGACCTGCCGTGCGGCTTCGAGAAAGGGCAGCGACTCGATATCGCCCACCGTGCCGCCGATCTCTGTGATCACCACATCGGGCCGATGCCCGTCCGCATCGGGTTTGGCCATCGCCAGGATGCGGCTCTTGATCTCGTCGGTGATATGCGGGATGACCTGGACGGTGTCGCCGAGATATTCGCCGCGGCGCTCCTTGGCGATCACCGACGAATACACTTGCCCCGTCGTGACATTGGCCGAACCAGACAGGTTGCGGTCCAGGAAACGTTCGTAGTGGCCGACGTCGAGGTCGGTCTCGGCGCCGTCCTCGGTGACGAACACCTCGCCGTGCTGGAACGGGTTCATGGTGCCGGGGTCGACGTTGAGGTAGGGGTCCAGCTTCTGCATCGTGACCTGCAAGCCCCGCGCGGTCAGCAACTGGCCGAGGCTGGACGCCGTCAGGCCCTTACCGAGTGAGGAAACCACGCCGCCCGTAACGAAGAGGTGCTTGGTGGCGGTTTGCGGGTGCTTGCGTAACGCTGGCAAGAGCAACCTCCGTGACGACGGGCAGGGCTTACTTTTCTAGGCTGAGTCCTAGCTTGGGGCCTGCCGACCCACGGAACCCCACCCTAACACCGACACAGACAAGCCGTCGCTGACACGCCACGCTGGGGACTCCGCTCCCACGCTGGGGCCCACCCACTTGCGGGGACTATTGCGGCAGTGTTACCGATGACGCGCCCTGGCCGACGCCGTATTGACCGGGCCGCCCACCGTTGATCAGGTCGCTCAGCGCCAGCATCGTCGTGATTCGGCCGGACTCGGCGTCGACGTCGTCGACTGTGCTGACCGCGCCGTTCAGTCCGGCGTCGGACCTGGTCACGGCCACCGCGCCGGTACCGGACGCGGAGCCGTCGCGCCCCGCGACGACCGTGCCCGAGCCGTGCGGGGCGAGGCCTGCCGCGAACCGAGCGACCGTCGCACCCTGGTTGCCTGCGCCCTCGCTCAATTTCCCGCCGGTGACGATCAGGGCGGTGTTGGCAGCGCCGATGCGCTGGGTGCCGTACGTCACAAAGCCGGTGTCGCGCAGCGCCGCGAGCACGGTGTCGCGCTGGGCGTCACCGACGACCTGAACCTTCGGATCCTTATTGATCAGCAGCGCGATTCCCAACAGGTCGCCCGCTTGCGATCCCTGGTCCACCGACGTGGTGCTCAGCTGCGCTCCGGCGGGCACGATCGGCGAGTTCACCACCGACAGCAGCTTCTCTGCGGAGTTGGCGTCCACGAACTCCTGCGTCAACGCCACCGCGCCGGCGACCGTTCCACCGGCCTGGACCACCATCCGGGCCAGCGCGTCGACGTCGTCGTCGTTGGCGTCGGGGGTGCGGAACACCACCACCGACTTGCCCGCCAGCGCATCATGCAGTATGCGCGCCGACATCTGGGCATCGAATTCACCTGCGGCGTTGAGCTTTTCGTGTA
>DASQCE010000217.1:0-11534 GCA_035634855.1 Mycobacterium sp. | reverse complement strand
CGCCAGCTGAAATATTGCGCGGCTGCCACCATTTGCGCGGCGCATCGCTGTCCGCATGGCTGCGGATGTACCGCACGATGGTGCGGGTCAGGAAGAACGTGACGATGAACGCGACCAGGCAAGCCACCAACGGCAGGCGGCCGTGTGGGATGGCGAGGTTGAGGTCGAAGGTCGCGCGCACCCAGAAAACTTACGCCGACCTGCGCGCGTCGTGGCCGGGATACCCCCCGACGCGCCGGTGGGCACCGATAGTCTGGTGTGCGACATGAGTACTTGGCGGTCGCCCGGCGGGGCTGGTTGGGGGCCAACGCTCGCCTGGCGGCTGTTTCAGCTGCTCACCGTGGCGGCGTTGGCCTGGGCATGTTGGCGCCTGTTGGGCCACATTCCGTACCGCATCGACATCGACGTCTACCGGATGGGCGGGCGGGCCTGGCTCGACGGCCGTCCGCTCTATGCCGACGGGGCGATGTTCCACACCCGCCGCGGCCTTGACCTGCCCTTTACGTATCCGCCGCTGGCCGCGGTCGCGTTCTCGCCGTTCGCGTGGCTGTCGCTCGACGTGGCAAGTGTCGCGATCACGCTGACCACCCTGGTGCTGCTGATCGCGTCGACGGTGATCGTGCTGACCCGGCTGAACGTGTTGCCACAGACTTCGCCGGGCGGCGCCCGGCGTTGGGATCGCCTCACGCCCGAGCCTGCCTGGCTGCGGCGATGCTGGCTGGCGGCCGCGATCGTGGCGCCTGCCGTTATCTATCTGGAACCCATCCGGTCGAACTTCGACTTCGGCCAGATCAACGTCGTGCTGATGACCCTCGTCATCGCGGACTGCGTGCCCCGCAGGACGCCGTGGCCGCGCGGCATGCTGCTTGGCGTCGCGATCGCCCTCAAGCTCACCCCCGCGGTGTTCCTTTTGTACTTCCTGCTGCGCCGCGACACCCGCGCGCTCCTGGTCACCGCGGCATCGACGGTGGTGGCCACCCTGGCCGGTTTCGCCTTTGCGTGGCGGGACTCATGGGAGTACTGGACCGACACCGTGCGCAACACCGACCGCATCGGCACCGCGACGCTGAACACCAACCAGAACATCGCGGGCGCGCTGGCGCGGTTGGGCCTCGGCGAGGGCGAACGGTTCGTGCTGTGGACGCTGGCGTGCCTCGCGGTCCTCGCGTTGACGGTGTGGGCGGTGCGACGGGTGCTACGTACCGACCAACCCGTGCTGGCACTGATCTGTGTGGCGATGTTCGGGCTCGTGGTGTCGCCGGTGTCGTGGTCGCATCACTGGGTGTGGGCGCTGCCGACGGTGCTGGTGATCAGCGTGGCGGCCTTCCGTCAGCGGCACGTGGCGCTCGGCCTGGTCGCCGCGGCCGGTATCGCGTTGATGGTGTGGACGCCGATCCCGCTGATGCCCGAGCACCACGAAACCTCGGCGTCGCTGTGGCGCCAGCTCGCGGGCGGCTCATATGTGTGGTGGGCAATCGCGGTGATCGCGGTCGCGGCGACGTCCTCCGCGCGGTCGGCCGATCGGTCGGTCAGCCTGCGGCCGCTTCCGGCATCCGCGCCGGCGGCTTGACCACGATCTCGGGCTTGCCGTCCTTGCGTTCTTTGACGTCGGCGGCATAGAGGTCGACGTACTCCTGGCCGCCCAGCCGCATCAGCTCGTACATCACCTCGTCGATCACCGCGCGTTCGATGAACCGGTTGCCTGCCAGGCCCTCGAACCGGCTGAAGTCCATCGGCTTGCCGAACTTGACCTTAACCCGGCCGAATCGCCACATCTTGCTGCCCGGCGGGTTGACCACGTTGGTTCCGATCATCGCGACCGGAATCACCGGCACGCCGCTCTCCAGCGCCAGCCGCGCGAGGCCGGTCTTGCCCTTGTACAGCCGCCCGTCGGGCGAACGGGTGCCCTCCGGGTACATGCCGAGCAATTTGCCTTCACCGACGACGCGCGCGGCGGTGATCAGCGCGCTCTGGGCGCTGTCGGCGTCGGTGCGGTCGATAGGCACCTGCCCGGCGGCGGTGTAAAACCACCGCTGGAACCGGCCCTTGAGCCCTGTTCCCGTGAAGTACTCGGCCTTGGCCAGAAAGGTGATCCGGCGCGTAACGACCAGGGGCAGGTAGAAGCTGTCGGCGACGGCGAGGTGGTTACTGGCCAAGATCATCGGGCCGGAGTGCGGAACATATTCCAGCCCTTCGACTTTCGGACGGCCGAGCAACGACAGCAAAGGGCCCATGAAGATGTACTTGAAAAGCCAGTACCACATGGACCCTCCCCATTACGGAGCACCGGACGGTGCTTTGCGACAACTTTACCCACGCAATGTGGATGCGACCACACAGCCGATGCGAGATCCACCTGCGCCCCTCGCTCCGCTGCCGAACGTCACTCCTCGACCGTCACCGGGATGTGCTGATAGCGCCCGGGGCCGGTCGGCGGCGGTTCACCACCGGCGGGACCGTCCGGCGGTGGCGGCCCATCGGGCGGCGGCTCCCCTGGTCCGGACGGGTCCCCGGCTGAATCCGCGGTATCTTCCACGATCGCGCGGATGACCGCCAGCAGCGCCACGCTGTGTTCGGAGATGACGGTGAGCAGGGGATGCTGCTCACCGGCCACCAGCGCCGCCAGTGCACACACCGGACACCACACCTGCTGACACTTGCCCGGCCCGGCCCCGCTGCCCGCCGCCCGAGCGGCGGCCAGCCGCACCGCGGGGTCGAGCCTATCGAGGAGGGTCTGGGCCAGCTGCCGCAATTCAGGAGCTAGATCGGGATGTCGCCGCCCTGCGGGTCCGGCGTCGCGCTGGCCCCCGGTCATGCTGGCCACACCTCCGGATTCGGTCGGAAACGCACAGTCAATTCACTACCCTTTAGCTGCGCGTCCACCACGATGCATCGCCGCAAGACGGAAGCTAGCCGAACCCGGCGCCGCATACCGCCTGCGCCGATGATCAAGTCGTCGTCGACCCGGCCCAACGTCAAGGCGGCGGAGTCGACCTGCGGCAACTCTAGTCGCAACCGGTAGGTCGCTTCGAGCCCAGTTCCCGATTCACGATCGACGATCGGCCGCAGCGGCCCAGGCGGCGGCGACCCGTCACGCCGCCGTGCGCTGTCGAGCAGTTCACCGAGCGCCTTGGCGCCGATCGGTTCGCCTGCGAGGTGCGGGACCAGCACGAGCCGCACATCACCGATGGTGGTGTCCAGCTCGTCGAGCACCGCCTGTTGCTCCAAGATGCGCTCTGAGTACCAGTCGAACGCGGGATGCTCGGGGAGATTTCGGTACTCGTACGAATCATCTTGAACCAGAATCTGATTGATGATCAGGTCGTCGACCTTCACGCCCATCAGCGCCAGCGAGCCCAGGGTGCGGACCGCCTCCGCGGCGACCACCCGCTCTGGCGTCATCACCAGGTGCGCGCTGACCCGTTCGCCGTCGGTGAGCAGCGAGCCCAGCTGTTCGGTCCCGGCGCCGACACGTTCGACCAGCGCGATGACCGCAGCAGTGCGGGCGTCGTCGGTGCCGGTGGACAGCCGACGATGCCGCGGCCAGGCGCGCTCAAGGTACAGGCCGAACGTCGCGGGCAGCGTGAGCATCCGCAGCGCGTCCGCCGTCGACGCGCAGTCCACCACGACGCGGTCCCACTGCCCCGAGACGGCCAGTTCGCCGACCTCATGCAGACCGAGCACCTCCTGGATGCCGGGCAGCGCTGAAAGTTCTTCTGGGGCAATGTCTCCCAGATCTGATTCGGGAAACCGGTGCGACAGCAAGCCGGCGATCTCCCGCCACCGTGCCTCCAATAGGGCCAGCGTGTCCATGGCGAGCGCGTCGAGGAAGCCGCCTGGTCGGGCGTTGCGCCCGGTATTGAGGTCGGCCAGCACCCGGGTGGGCTCACGAAGGCCCGTGGGCGTGACGGCGGTGCCAAGCACGTCGCCGATCGAATGCGCCTGGTCGGTCGAGACGATCAGCACCCGCAACCCGGCGCGCGTGTCGCGCACCGCGGTGGCGGTTGCCAACGTCGACTTACCTACCCCGCCCTTGCCGACGAAAAGACTGATCCGGGCACCGATCGGGGGTCGCGGATTCAGATTGGGCGGGGGTGGCGGGAGGTCACTCAGCCTCGACTCGTTTCTTGAGGTCCTTCAATGCGGTGTTGGTCAGCCTGCGCTCGGCCTTGCGCTTGAGCAGGCCGATCAGCGGAATAATCAGGTCGACCGACAGCTCGTAGGTGACATCGGTGCCGGAACCTTTGGGCGACAAGCGATATGAGCCCTCAAGCGCCTTGAGCAGCGAACTGGACACCAGGCTCCACTTCACCGATCCGCGGTCGGCCGGCCAGTCGTACGACAACACCATGGTGTCCTTGAGCACCGCGGCGTCAAGCACCAGGCGCGCGGTCTTGGGGTAGCCCTCGGCGTCGGCCTCGAGCACCTCGGTTTCCTTGTATTCGGCGACCCAGTCCGGATAGGAGCCGATATCGGCGATGACGTCCATCACCGTCGAAGGGTCGGCATCGATGTAGATGGTCTGCGCCGTCTTGTCCGCCACGTTAAAAATCTACCTCCCCCTGCTTGCTCTGGCCGCGGTATCAGGCCAGGCGCGAAACGCCCACCGGGCGGCTCGACTCTAGTGTCCGCTTCACCTCGAATGCCATGTCCTTGCCCGCCACCCGGCGGCGATGGTTCATCTTCGCCAGGTTCATCTTGGCCAGCTGCCACGCCGCGACACCCGACGGTTCCGCGTGCATGAAATAGTGCAGCACCACCCCGTCGAGGACGGGTTCCAGCCAGATCTCCATGGTCCCTGTGAGTGCGCCTGCCACCGTCCAGCGGTGCCCCAGCTCGCCGCGGTCGTCGACGACTGTCAACAGCAGGTCGGGCCACCACCGCCGCCAGCTGGCGGGGTCCCCGACGGCCCTGCCCACCTCGGCGGGGTCCGCCGCGACGAAGGTCTCGTCGGCGATCTGGATGCTGTTCATGGCATACAAGCTTCACATATGCAGGACACCCGGCCCAGCGCGGCCGACTAGGCTGAGATCGGCAAAGCCGCCAGACATGTCGAGAGGCCAAGATCGTGCGTGAGTACAGTGTGCCCGCAGCCTTCACCGTCGGCGAGCACGACAACATCGTCAGTTCCGTGTTCAGCCACGAACGCGACGATCCCGATCACGTGATTTTCCAGCGCCTGGTCGACGGCGCGTGGACAGACATCACGTGCAAGGAGGCGGCCAACCAGATCCGTTCGGCCGCACTGGGTTTGATCGCTGAAGGGGTGAAGCCCGGCGACCGGGTCGCGGTGCTGTCGGCGACGCGCTACGAATGGCCGATCATCGACCTCGCCATCCTGGCCGCGGGTGCTCTCACCGTCCCGATCTACGAGACCAGTTCGGCCGAGCAGGTGCGGTTCGTGCTGCAGGACTCCGGGGCCGTGCTCATCGTCGCCGAGACGGACGCCCACGCAGACAACATCGAGCACCTCGAAAACGAGCTGCCCGAATTGCGCAAGGTGCTGCGCATCGAGGGGTCTGGCACACCGGCGCTGGACGCGCTGGACGCGCTGGCCGAGGCGGGCAAGTCCGTCGATCCGTCAGAACTCGACCGGCGGCTGGCCGGCATCTCCGCTGCCGATCCCGCGACGCTGATCTACACCTCGGGCACCACCGGTAGGCCCAAAGGCTGCCAGCTCACCCACTCCAATCTGATGTACGAGATCCGCGGCGCCAAGGTGTGCTTCCCGACCCTGCTGGACAACGGCGAGCGGATGTTGGTTTTCCTGCCGCTGGCACACGTGCTCGCCCGCGCGATCACGTTGGCGTGCTTCACCTACAAGGTCACTCTCGGCTTCACCAGTGACATCAAGAATCTGGTGCCGACGTTCGGAGTGTTCAAGCCGACGCTGGTGGTGTCGGTGCCGCGGGTGTTCGAGAAGGTCTACAACACCGCAGAACAGAACGCCCGAAACGACGGCAAGGGCTGGATCTTCGAACGGGCGGTCGACACCGCGATCGAATACAGCCAGGCGCAGGACAAAGGCGGGCCGGGGCTGCTGTTGCGGGCCAAGCACGCCCTGTTCGATCGGCTGGTGTACGGCAAGCTGCGCGCCGCGCTGGGCGGTAACTGCCGCGGCGCGATCTCGGGCGGCGCGCCGCTGGGTGCCCGGCTCGGCCATTTCTATCGCGGCGTCGGCCTGACCATCTATGAGGGCTACGGACTCACCGAGACCAGTGCGGCGATCACCGTGAACCGGATCGACGACGTGAAGGTCGGCTCGGTCGGAAAGCTCTTGCCCGGCAACAGCATGCGCCTTTCCGACGATGGCGAACTGCTCGTCAAGGGCGGTGTGGTGTTCAACGGTTACTGGCACAACGAAGAGGAGACCAAGGCCGTCTTCTCCGACGGTTGGTTCCACACCGGCGATCTCGGCGCCATCGACGATGACGGCTTCCTGACGATCGTCGGCCGCAAGAAGGAGATAATCGTCACCGCGGGTGGCAAGAACGTCGCACCTGCGATCCTGGAAGACCGGCTGCGGGCGCACCCGTTGATCAGCCAGGCGATGGCCGTCGGCGATGCGAAGCCGTTCATCGCCGCGCTGATCACCGTCGACCCGGAGGCCTTCCCCGGTTGGAAGCAGCGCAACGGCAAGGACGCCAACGCCACGGTCGAGGATCTGGCCACCGACCCCGACCTCATGGCCGAGGTCGAGCTGGCTGTCAAGGATGCCAACCAGGCGGTGTCCAAGGCCGAGGCCATCCGCAAGTTCCGCATCCTGCCGGTCGATTTCACCGAAGACACCGGCGAGCTGACCCCGACCCTGAAGGTCAAGCGCAAGGTTGTGGCGGAAAAGTTTGCCAGCGACATCGAGGCCCTGTACGACAAGGGCTAGAGCCGCATCGGCACGGTCCGCACTGAAAGGGTCGCGTCCGCCCTCCCTGACTGGCGGCCGTATGTCGAGGCAGGCAGGACGGTGGGCGCTAGCGCTGGCGCTCACCACCGTCGAATACCGGACCGTAGACCGCGATGTCCAACCGATCCTCGACAACGCGACCGGAGCGTTCTACGACGATTTCACTGGCCGATCCGCGGAGTTCACTCAGGTCGTACTGGACAGCAAGTCTGGACTCTCACAATGCCGGCCAGGTGGGCGAGGACTACAAAGCGTCGAACGTGGAGTTCCTGCCGTAATCGCCGAGCGCTCTAAAGGAGTTGGCCGAGCCGCTTCGCCTTGCTGCTCCACTGCCAGTTGTCGACGACCCATCGTCGCCCCGCTTGACCCATTCGCGCGGCCCGGTCAGGGTCGGAGAGTAGGTCGCTGACCGACGCCGAAATCGCGCCGACGTCCCAGCCGTCCACCACCACACCCGTCTCACCATCGCGGACGGTTTCGGGTGCTCCGCCGGAGCGGCCCGCGACGACCGGCACACCTGTCGCGGAGGCCTCCAGATAGACGATGCCGAGTCCCTCGACGTCCATGCCCGCGCCGCGGGTGCGGCACGGCATGGCGAACACATCGGCCAGCGCGTGGTGTGCCGGCAGTTCGTCTCCGGGCACGCCATCGGTGAACACCACGTGTTCGCTCACGCCGAAGCTGTGCGCCAACCGATGTAAGGACGTTCGGTACGGGCCGCCACCGACGATGAGGAGGGCGGCGCCGGGCACCCGCTGCCGGATCGCGGGCATCGCCCGAATCAGCATGTCCTGGCCCTTGCGCGGCACCAGCCGCGATATGCACACCACCACCGGCCGCTCCCCCAGCCGGTACCTGGCGCGCAGCTCGGCGCGGCCCACCTCGTCGGGCGCGAACCGGTCGGTGTCCACACCGGGGGGCAGGTGCTCAAGCGCGGCGTCAGAGCCGAACGCCGAGGCGAAACGGCCGCGCGTGTAGCGACTCACGTAGGTGATCACGTCGGTGCCAGTCCCTATTCGCCGCAACGCAGTTCGGGCCAGCGGAAGCATCGACCAACCGACCTCGTGGCCGTGGGTGCTCGCAATGACGCGGCGCGCACCCGCGTCACGGGCCAGCGGCGCCATCAGCGCCAGCGGCGCGGCGGCGCCGAACCACACGGTGTCGGCGTCGTGGCGTTCGATCAGCTGACGCATCCGGCCGGCTACCGGCGGCACGGGCAACATCAACGTGCCAGGGTGTCGCACCACCTCGTAGGCCGCTTTGCGGTCGAAATCATCGGCGCCCTTCCACTTCGGCGCGTAGACCGTCAAGGTGTGCGCCCCGGCCTCGACCAGATGGTCGACCAGTTCCTCCAGGTACGACTGGATGCCGCCGCGTCGCGGCGGAAAGTCATTGGTAACCAGCAGGACCCGGCTCATCGCCAGTCAGGCTAACCGGACATCCAGTGTCGCCACCGGGTGAGGACCGTCGGCAGGTCCGCGCCGAGAGTGTCGCGCATGGCGGTGGCAGCGTCGGGATGGCCGGGTCCGCAGCCGCGCAAATACAGCGCCCGCAGCGTGTCGGTGCCGTACGCCTCGGTGACGAACCGGCTGAACCACCAGGCGCGGTCGTAGGCCAACGACCCGGCGGGCCCTGCGGTGCTCAGGTCGGCGTCGGTGGGGATTTGCGTCAGCGCTGCGGCATCGGCAGGCCGAGGGCTCGGCGGGCGGCCGACGAAATCGGCGACGCCCTCGGTGAGCCAGCGCGGCGCGTCGGCAGCGGTGTCGGCGCGCGATGCGAAGTGGAAAAGCTCGTGGCGCAACACAATTCGCAATGACGCGTCGCTCATCGCGGCGGCGCCGGGAGCGAACATGATCCGCTCGGCGGTGGTGGTGGCCGCGATGTCAGGGCCGCCCCCTGCGAGGCTGCCGAATTCGGCGTCGGATCCCGCGGCCACGATGACGACATCACGCGGCCACTCTGGCCCCCAGAACGCGGTGACCGCCTGGCCGGCGTCGTTCATCTGGGCGGCGATGCGGGCCAGCAGTGGCGCCGTGTGTGCTCCGCCCAGACCGATGAGGTGAACCGTGCGCCCGTCGTTGAGCGTCTCGGTGGTCGACGCTGCGGTGGGCGTGGTGAGCGAGGCGGGCGCGGCAACGACCGGGTCCACCGGTGCCGCCCGCGGCCTGCCGACCAGGAGCATCGCGCAGATCAGCTCCGTGACGAGGATGGCGCCGACGGCTCTTCTGCTCCGCGCGTGCGCAGCGCTTTTTCTGCTCCCCGCGTGCGCGGACCGGCGACGGTCAGTAGCGGCGGACGTTGTAGATCGGCGCATTGTCGACCGGAGCGACTCGCACCGGCGTGCCGTAGGTCGAGGCGTGCACCATCATTCCGTCACCAATGTAGATGGCCACGTGTGACGCGTCGGAGTAGTACGTCACCAGATCGCCCGGCTGCATCTGGTCCCGCGATACCGGCTGCCCACCCTGGGCGAGCGCCTGGCTGGAGTGCGGCAGCGAGATACCGGCCTGTTGGAACGACCACATCACCAGTCCGGAGCAGTCGAACTGGTTCGGGCCCGAGCCGCCCCAGACGTAGGGAGAGCCGATCCGGCTCAGCGCGGCCTGGATGACGGTGGCCGCCTCGGGCGCCCCGCCTCCTGGGACAGCTTCCGGTGGTGCCACGTCGCCGGGTGGGATGCCGTCGGGCGGTGCGGCCAAGACGCCGGGATCGTTCGCCGGCGGCAACGCCTCGGGTGCGGGCGGAGCAGGAATCGGCGGCATGGCCGCGAGGGCTTGACGCTGGTTGGGGGTCAGGGCCGTGTACTGCGACTTGACCACGGCGATCTGCAACTGCAGCTTGCTTTGCTTGGATTGCAGGTCGGCGCGCACCGCGGCGGCCTGCTCGGCGGCGGTCTTGGCATCGGCGGCCGATTTGGCCGACGCTTCCTCGGCCAGCGCGGCCTGCCGGCCGATATCGCGGTAGCTCTTCATCTGTGCCGACATCTCAGCGGCCATCACCCGCTGCACCGCGAGTTGATCGATGAGGCCCTGCGGTGAGGTCGCGGTCAGCATCGCGTCCAGGCCGTCGGTCCTGCCTCCCATGTACTGCGCTGCAGCTAACTTGTCGACCGACGACTGGAATGTTGCCAATTGAGATTTGGCGGATTCCACTGCTGCCGCGTCGGCGGTGTGCTTTGCATCGGCGGCCTGCTGCACTGCCAGCTTGTTGTTCAAATCCAGCTGGGCAGAATGCATCGCTTCAGTGGTTTGTTCGGCTTGCCGAGACAACGCATTGAGTTTAGCCAGAGCATCGTCGGCGGGGTCGGCCTGCACATGCCCGGCGACAACGGCTCCGAGGACCATCAATCCAGCTATCGCACCTACAACCGATCTCCGAAGGGTCTGAAAACCACGCGTGGTCCCGTGCGTGCGGAGGAGCCTCAAGGTATTTGCGTCCTTCAACTGCCGTGACGAAACCGTGTCGAACTACACTTAGATCTCAGATAGGTTACGAAACGGCATCGGCCTTGTCCAACGGAAGACGCAAATCTAACAGCCGCCTCAGACATTGTTCTCAACGGCCCCAAAAAAACGAATGTCGTTACGCGACCCCGGAATCGCCGTCCCGGTGAATGGGCACCAGCCGCAGCCGCGGCGCCAATCCGACGTCGGCGAGCACTTCCAGCGCTCTGCGTTCATCGTCGAGCAACGTCTCGGGCACACCGAGCAACACGCTGACGACACAGTCCTGGCATCCCGGACCGCGCACAGCACAGTCGTCGCAGTCGATCTTCACCGTGCCCATTTGGTTGTCCTCTCGATCGGTGTCGTCCGAACGCTATCGACAGGCACCGACAAGTCACGGTCTGTGCGCGTGGCAACCGGCAACTGTCGGAGGTGTTCCCTACCTTCAGCGCATGGGCCAGCTCGGCTTCGCGGATGGTGTGGGGGCACTCCCCTCGCATGCTGGGGGCCCACCCGCTTGTGGGGTCCAACTGGCCTTCGACATGGATTCCGTCTCGCTGCGCGAGACCACCTTCGTCGTCGTGGACCTGGAGACCACCGGCGGCCGCGCCTCCGGCGAGGGCCACGACGCGATCACCGAGATCGGCGCTGTCAAGGTGCGCGGCGGCGCGGTGTTGGGTGAACTCGCCACACTCGTCGATCCGGGCCGGAGCATCCCGCCGCAGATCGTCGCGCTCACCGGCATTACGTCGGCGATGGTGTACAACGCGCCCACGATCGACTCGGTATTGCCCGCGTTCCTGGAGTTCTCCCGCGGCGCGGTGCTAGTCGCCCACAACGCCGGCTTCGACATCGGGTTCCTGCGCGCGGCCGCCGAACGCTGCCAGATCACCTGGCCGCGGCCACCGGTGCTGTGCACGGTCCGGCTGGCCCGCCGGGTGCTCACCCGCGACGAGGCCCCGAGCGTGCGACTGGCCGCATTGGCGCGATTGTTCGGCGCGGCCACCACACCGACGCACCGGGCGCTTGACGACGCCCGCGCCACCGTCGACGTGCTGCACGCGCTGATCGAGCGGGTCGGCAACCAGGGTGTGCACACCTACACCGATCTGAAGTCGTATCTGCCCGATGTGACGCCGGCGCAGCGGCGCAACCGGCACCTCGCCATTGGGCTACCGCATCGGCCG
>DASQCE010000216.1:0-2903 GCA_035634855.1 Mycobacterium sp. | reverse complement strand
CGAGCGGGTTGGCGCCCGCCGCGACGTTGCGCAGGCCCTCACGGACCAGCGCCTGGGCCAGCACGGTAGCGGTGGTGGTGCCGTCGCCCGCGACGTCGTCGGTCTTTTTGGCGACTTCCTTGACCAGCTCAGCGCCGATCTTCTCGTAGGGATCCTCCAGCTCGATCTCCTTGGCGATGGAAACCCCATCGTTGGTGATCGTGGGGGCGCCCCACTTCTTCTCCAGGACGACGTTGCGGCCCTTAGGACCCAACGTCACCCTTACCGCGTCGGCGAGGGCGTTCAGGCCCCGCTCGAGGCCACGGCGGGCCTCTTCGTCATACGCAATTGTCTTGGCCATTGCGAAGTGTTTCCTCCGGATTGGGGATGCACGTCTTGTTGGTCGGGTGCAGTGCCCGCGACGGACGGCTGGGATGTGCTCCGCGTGTGCGGCCCCTGCCTCACCGTCCCGACCTAGCACTCACCGGTCGCGAGTGCCAACTGCATTCTTAGCACTCGACCAGGGCGAGTGCAAGGTCGTTCGGCGACGATGGCGGCCGCGAAGCGGCGGACGAGGAGCCGGACAATCAAACAGCGTTCGCCCTCGCCGAAACTACGCGGCACAGCCGATTCCCAGCGGAGCGGGCGACCCTGATGCGGTGACGGTTCCTGGCCTGGGTCTGCTGTCGTTGTCTGGGTTCGACAGCCCGATGTGGCTGGTGCTGCTGGTGGCGCCCGCCGCGCTGTTGGCGGTGTACCTGGTGGCGAACGAACGGCGACGTCAGCGCATGCGCCGGTTCGCCGATCCTGCCGCGGCAGATTCCGTCGCGCCTGCCCGGCGGTCGCGCTGGCGCCATCTGCCGGTGACGTTGATGCTCCTGGCCTTGGTCCCGTTGACCATCGCGCTCGCCCAGCCGAGCCACGACGTGCGGGTGCCGCGCGATCGGGCGGTCATCATGCTGGTCATCGACGAATCCCAGTCGATGAAGGCGACCGATGTCTTGCCGAACCGGCTGATCGCCGCCCAGCACGCCGCACAACAGTTCGCCCGCCAGGTGACCGCAGGCGTGAATCTGGGTCTGATCGCTTTCGCAGGAAGCGCCAATGTGCTCGTCGCCCCCAGCCCCGATCACTCGCTCACCGTCGGTGCCCTCGACAAGCTGGCGCCTGCCGACAGCACCGCCACCGGCCAGGCGATCTTCGCCGCGCTGCAATCCATTCACACGGTCAACGCGGTGCTGAAGGGCCCGGAGGACAAGCCGCCGCCGGCCCGGATTGTTCTGCTTTCCGACGGCAAAGAGAACAAGCCCGAAGATCCGAACAACCCGCAAGGCGCCTACACGGCGGCGCGCGCCGCACGGGACCAGAGCGTTCCGATCACCACGATCGCGTTCGGCACCCCGGCCGGGCACGTGGCGATGAAGAACGAAACGGTGCCGGTGCCAGTCGACGACGGGATGATGAAATCCATCGCGCAGCTGTCCGGGGGCCAAACGTCGACCGCCGAGAACATCGACGAGCTCACCAAGGACTTCGGCGCGGTCGAGGACCAGATGGGCTATCAGGTCGAAAGCGGGCCTGCGAGCGCGGGATGGCTGCGGATCGCCGTCGCGCTCAGCGCCGTCGGCGCGCTGCTCGCTCTCCTGATCAATCGCAGACTGCCGGTCTGAGAACTCAGTCCGGCAACCGCCGGTTGAGCAGGGCCGCGGCGAGCAATGCGGCGATCAGAGCGAACGCCCCGAGCCGAGTCCATGCCGCGCTGGCGTCGCCCGGCACCGTTTGGTAACCGATGATGTTCTGCAGCGTGGCGTACACGCTGTTGAGCTGACCCAGGCTGGCCGCGTGAAACGACTGCCCGCCCGAGACTTCGCTGATCTTCTGCAACGTCGAGTCATCGACCGGTACGGGAAGGTCTTCATCATTGAGCTTGACGGTTCCGTCCGGAGTGCCGAACGAGATCGTTGATATCGCGACACCCTGTTCCTTGGCGGCGTGCGCTGCCGTGAACGCACCCCGCGGCGCATCCGGCTCCCCCGGCACGGTTTCCTTGCCGTCGGATTCCAGGACGATGCGCGCAGGCGGTGGGCCGTCCCCGCCGCCGAGCACCCCGGTCGTCGCAGCGATCGCCTGCAATGCGGTGAAGATGCCCTCACCGGTAGCGGTGCGTTCTGCGGGCTGCAGCGTGTCGATCGCAGCCTTGACGCTATCTCGGTCGGTGGTCGGCGACATCAAAAGCGTTGCGGTTCCGGCGAACTCGACCAGCCCAAGATTGATTCCGGGAGTCAGTTCATCGGCGAACTGCTTCCCCGCTTCCTTCGCGGCCGCCAATCGGTTCGGCGGCACGTCGGTGGCCGCCATCGACTCCGAGACATCGATGACCAGCATGACCACGGCGCGGTTGCGCGGCACCCGTACGTCGTGAGTCGGACCCGCCATCGCGGTGGTCAGCAGTGCGAGCGACGCCACCAACAGCGCCGCGGGAAGGTGACGCCACCGGCGCCGCGTCGGCCTGCTGACCGCCTGCAGCAGTTCGAGATTGGCGAACCGCAGCACTCGCCGCCTGCGTGCGCGCTGCGCGAGGACGTAGGCCGCCAGCATCGCGACGACGACTACCAGGAACACGAAGAACCAGGCGTTGGCGAACCCGGACACGGCCAGCGTGCCCAGCAGCGGCATGGTCATGTTCGACGCATCCGCTCACGCAATTGCGGATCGTTCTCCCACCACAGGGCCGAAACCGGTTGTGCTTCATCGTGATCCGCGCGGTCGAGTTCGGCGTCGACGATGGCAGCGCGGCTCCTCTCATCGGCCGAGAAGAACCGCACCAGCACGACGATGAACGCGACGCCGAGGACGTCGCCGAGCAGCCAGAGCACACCGGCGCCGATCGATTGGTCAACCCGCAGGCTCGGTCCCCAGTGCCG
>DASQCE010000215.1:0-15238 GCA_035634855.1 Mycobacterium sp. | reverse complement strand
TGCGGCAACTTCCATTAGCCAACACAATCAACGCTCTGACCTGCGGATTCCTCGGGCAGCCAACACAGCTAATCCGTGACAACAGCCTGGTCGAAGTTCGCGCTGTACTTCGATGTGTAAATCGGCGAAGCCGCTTGACCTGCAGGTAAGCAGGCTCGGAGGCTAGATCGTCCGCAGGTCGTCCGCAGTTCGCAACGAGTCCATCCGCTCGGCAATCACAGCACCCCGCCGTGCGGGTGGACTCGTCTGCGTCCGGCCACAAGTGTCCGTAAACGTCGAGCCTGGTCCGGGCGCTGGCATGCCGCATGCGCGCTTACACGGTCTTGATGTCGGCACCCGACGAGATCAGCAGCGACGCCAGATAGTGCCGCAGATTATGGAGGCTGAAACCTTCGGGCAGCGTCAGGACCTTGTCATCCTCGGCGAGGTCACGCTCAGTGTCGGCGATGTCGACCGTGGCCTTGCGTACGGGACACGCTCGATGAGCCAGGGACCACGCCTCTGCCGCGATCGCTGGTTACCAAAAACTCGCCAGGCCACCGCTGCGCCGACGCAGACAGCAGTAGAGCACGGTCCTGCATAATCGCAATCGGAATCGGCGCAGCGCCGCCGTCAGTCTTGAGTGGCTTGTTGGCCACTGCTGGACGGGGTGCACCACTCCCCTGATGAAATCGACGTCAGCCGCCGGCAGATGCTCGGGCAGCGCGTCAACCAGCGCCCACACCTGGGCCGTGCTGGCACAGTAGAGCTTCTGCTTGCCCCTCGGCGGCGATGTCCTGCGCGAGCAGGGGTGTGCGGCCCAGTAGTCCATCGGTGATCGCAGTTCTGACGCTTGTCATCAATGCCCTGACGAAAAGGGGCGACCAAAGGTACGCCGCGTCGCTCGAATTCGAAAAGCGGGCTGGGAAGCCAAAAGCAGCGCACGTCTGGAGCTCATAGTGCTGCGGCACCGCAACCGGAAGCATTCCTCATCCCGTCACGCCACGAACGATCCGGGGTCAGGGCCGGGCCGGTTTGCGCCTGCGGCCGGTGAGGCCCTCCAGCGCATATGCGCCGCCACCGGCGAAAACCAGCAGCAGGAACGAGAAACAGAACAGCACAGCAGGTTCGCCGCTGTTCTCGATCGGAAAGAATCCACGCGGCAGATGCTGGGTGAAGAACGCGACGGCCATCGTGCCGGATGCGACGAAAGCGGCTGGACGCGTGAAATATCCGAGCGTCACGAGGAGGCCCGTGGCAAACTCGATGCAACCGGCATACCACTCCAGCGAGTCACCGGCGGGCAGCGCAGGTCCGAGCGGCCAACCGAACAGCGTCGACGTTCCATGACAGAGGAACAGCAGGCCGACGACTATGCGAAATACGCTCAGCGCAGCGGGGGTGTAGCGGCCGAGTCGGGCGTCCAGGTTCGTCATGAGTCGACCTTCCGTCTGAAAAGTATCGGGCGTCTATTGGTATCGGAAAACGAATAGGAATACCGGCTCAACGACCACCGGCTGCGGCACAACGACCTCATTGCTCATTGGTCAGGCCGAACCGGTGCTGGCGGCCCCACTGCTGGCCGCCCCCTAGGCACGCGAACCAACCCAGCATCGCGCCGCACTGCAACAGCAGCCGAAATGTGAACGGATCCATGATGGTTGCCGCAGCGGCGGCGACAAGGCGCGCGCGGTGGGGGTCGCCGACCCACTGCGGTATTGGCGCAACGAGAAGGGATGAAACACGAGGTCGATGACGAGCCAGAACGGCTGGACGGTGTCTATGGCCTTGATCGGCAGCATCACGGTGCCCAACCGGCCCATCCTACGGTCGCCGACCATCGCGCGGCACCATCATCGCGTCTGCAGGGAGCCGCCGAACCATCGCCGCCGCTGACGGAGCAGTGCCTGGCACAACCGGTGGTGCTCAGCCAGTGATCACATTCAGGACAAAGTTCGCGTCGGTCTGATTAGGCACGTCGACGGGCACCTGGATAGTGCCATCGCCGCGGACGTTGCTGTAGATTCCTGTGCCGCCCACGATCGCGAATGGGACGGTTTCGCCCCTACCAAACAGCGCAGCACGGTCGGCCAAACCGTGGGTGGTGATCTGTCCGCCGTCCAGGACGAAGGTTTGAATACACAAGATGTCGCCAGCCGCGGTTCCACTCAGCGCGGTGCACTGACCGGCAGTGTGCCCAACTTGCGTTCCCCCCGCGTGATCGAATAGGTCGCCAGCGAAGAGGGATTGGTCTCCCGGGCTCTCCCCCGAACGAAGAAGATCCAAATTGGTCTGCTGTGTGTCGTGCTCGAAGAACCGAAGCGTCGTCACACCAGGCGCGAGCTCGTCAGCATCCGCTTTCTGGCCGAATGCCCCGAGCATCGGCAGCAAGAGAAACGAGAATAGCGCGACGATTGCCGCTGTAATTGCTGTGCGAATCATTTCCACAACCGTTCCCTTCTTGTTGGACGCGTCCTCCGCTCGCCCTTGATAAAGGGAGTATCGCAAAGCCGTTAGCCGATGGCGACGGCTCTCTGCGAGAACCCTGACAGCAGCATCAGCGTAGCCGAACACGCAAGCAATCATTCGGCTCTGCGGTCGTTAGGTCGAGAGCACGTTTAACGGTCCGATTGAGTCGGATTGGATCTCACCTATTCATCCCGCTACAGGTTGAAGTGAATCCTCCTGGGCCACTGCGGATTTACGGCACCGCGTGCGTGCTACGGCAACCGCCGTCTGATCATCCGCGCTCGGAACCGCCTGTCCTTGTGACCGAACACAATGCGTGCTCGCCGACTCGGTGCGTAACCGCTGCATGCTTTCGCAGCGTCGCTTGGCCTCGCTCGCGAGTCTTATCGCTGTGCCGTGACGCCTAGAATTCTCTGCGATCAACGACCAGGAGGCCGGGGAACTTGGCACGTCAATAGCGCATAAAAGAATCTCTGTGGCCCCGCTTCGTCCGCAGATCGTCCGCAGCACTGCTTGCGGATGCTCGTGAGTGCCAACCGAACCAACTCTGTGACGTGCTCTTTCGTCGCGACACCAACACAGCAATTCGGCTAGAAACTGCCTGCAGCGAGTTCGCGCTGTACTTCGACGTGTGTAACCCGCGACGTCCGAGAGGCCGGGTGGCGTTCGCGCCATCCGGCCTTTCTTATCGGTAACGACTGCGCATTGGTCTGGTGACCGTGGGCTCGAGCTGTGAAAATGCTGCATGCCGCGGCATATAGTCGGGTCTATGACTGCCAACCTGGACACGCGCTTGGCAAGCTACTCCTCCCCTGTACTGAGCATCTTCCGGATCGTCTTCGGACTGCTCTATATGCTGCACGGCTCGATCAAGCTGTTCGGCTGGCCGCTGGGAACCCCGGTGCCGACCGGAACCTGGCCGTTATGGTTCGCCGGGCTGATCGAGTTCGTCCTCGGCCTGCTGATCGTGGTCGGCCTGTTCACCCGCATCGCGGCGTTCATCGCCTCGGGCGAGATGGCGTTCGCCTACTTCTATCAGCACTGGCCGGCGCTCAAAGGCGGCGGCTCGGCGAGCTTCTGGCCGTTTGACGCTAGGCAGCTCGGCGGCAACGGCGGCGAGCTGGCGATCATGTTCTGCTTCGCGTTCCTGCTGATCGCCACGACGGGGGCAGGCTCGATCTCGGCCGACGCCCGCCGACGCCCGCGGGCCGCCGGGGCTCCCGCGGGTCGCTTGCGCCGCCTGCGCCGCTAGTCGTCGAGCGCCAGGTCCTTTCGGAACTTGCGCATGCCGTCGATCTTCTCGGCGAGCGATGCCTGCGGCCCGGTGTAGAACATCCAGGGCATTGTGATGATGCCGTTGATTCCGCTCACCTCGGCGCGCTCGTAGTGCTCAGGGGTGAACGCGTCGGTCAGCGGCGTCAGGATGGTGAAATCGTGCATAGACAAACCTCTTTCGGCACGCAGTTCGCGCAGCCGATCGACGCGTTCGATGGCCCGGTCGGTGGTGATCAGGTCGCCGATCCACCCGTCGTTGCGCGCTGCGCGGCGCAACGCGATGTCGCTCAGGCCGCCGACATAGATCGGAATGTGCGGCGGTGTGGGTTCCATCTCCAGCCGCGGTGCCGAGTAGAACTCGCCGTCGAACTCGGTCCAGCCCGGGTCCCACAGCGCCTTCATCAGATCGAGCATCTCGTCGGTGCGCTTGCCGCGGCGATCGAAGCGCTGACCCATCAACGTGAACTCTTCCTCGCACCAGCCAACGCCGATGCCGAGTTCCAGTCGGCCCCCGGCCAGACACGCCGCCGTGCCAATGGATTTCGCGGCGGAGTACGGATCTCGCATGGCAGGCAGATACACAGTCGTCACGAAGTGCAGTCGCGTCGTGACAAGTGCTATGGCGCCGATCATCACCCACGGATCGGGCCAGTCGGTGAACGCCTCCCAACGACGCTCACCGTCCTTGGTGTACGGATACGGCGTCTGCAATGTCTCGAGGTTGATGACGTGGTCAGGAATGCCCATGCCGTCGTAACCGAGATCGTCGGCCGCCTTGGCGATTTCGACGACCTCGCTGGTCTCGAGGAACGCCGTGCTGACATAAAACTTCATGGGCACGTCATCCCACATTTCTCGCCCATGCCGGCCGGATGAACACTCCCTCGGCCTCGACCGTGTGGCCGTCTGCATCGCTGAGATATCCCCGCGCAAAAGTTTTCAGACCTTCGGTCCGCTCGATGAACGCCTCGGCCCGCAGCGGACCCAAGGGGGTGCCACGCAGGTAGCGCAGCGTAATGGTGCCGGTGAACTTCGGCTGGGTCAGCCCGTTGCTGGCCGCCTCGCCGAGGATGTGGTCGAGCACCAGCGCGCAGATGCCGCCGTGCACCCATCCCGGCGGCCCTTCGTACGCGCCACTGAGGGTGAAATCGCTCCAGGCCCGGCCGTCGGCCTCATGGTGAATGATCATCGGAGGCGCGATCGCATTGCGCAGCCCGACAGCGGGATTGGCCCACGCCAGCGGGCGTCCGGTGCCCTCGTGACGCAGCGTCGACGTCACGGTGCGCTGCTTGCGCTCGAGCATCTCAGTGGCCGCCTCGATGGCCGACTGTGCGTTGCGCACGGTGTCCTCATCGACTTCGGTGTGGATGCCCGCGGCGATGAGTTTACGAAGCGCCTCGGTCAGCGGGCCGTATAGCGCATGCTGACGCTGATACTCCTCCTCGCTGATGACGTCGAACCCGAAATCCATGCTCACTAGCCGAACACCTTCCGTACCACCGCCTTTGCCCGGCGGGTCACCCGCAGATAGTTGTCGAGGAACTCGCCTCCGTCGTCGGAGTCCCAGCCCGCCGCCAGCGCGACGGCATTGAGCTGGCGACCCGGGCCCGGCAGCTGATCGGTTGGCTTGCCGCGCACCAGCACCAGCGCGTTGCGCGCGCGGGTTGCCGTCAACCACGCCTGTCGCAACAGCTCGACGTCTCCCTCGGAGATCAGCTCCGCGGCGCCGATGGTGTTGAGCGTCTCCAGCGTCGAAGTGCTGTGCAGCGCAGGCACTTTGTGCGCATGTCGCAGCTGAAGCAGCTGCACCGTCCACTCGATGTCGGCGAGCCCGCCGCGGCCCAGCTTGGTATGTGTGTTCGGATCCGCGCCACGCGGCAGCCGCTCGGCGTCGATGCGCGCCTTGATGCGCCTGATCTCCTGCACGGCTTCTGCGGACACGCCGCCCGGCGGATAGCGCGTCTTGTCAACCATCAGCAGGAACCGCTCACCGAGGTCTGGATCACCCGCCACCCGGTGCGCGCGCAGCAGCGCCTGAATCTCCCACGGATGCGCCCACTGGGCGTAGTAGGCCCCATAAGAGGCGAGCGTGCGCACCAGCGGCCCGTTGCGGCCCTCCGGCCGCAGATTAGCGTCGACCTCGAGCGGCGGGTCGGCGCTCGGGGTGCCCAGCAGCGTGCGCACCTGCTCGGCGATGGTCACCGACCAGCGCACCGCCGCCGATTCGTCGACGCCGTCGGCGGGCTCACAGACAAACATCACGTCCGCATCCGAGCCGTAGCCGAGTTCACCACCGCCGAGCCGCCCCATCCCGATCACCGCGATGCGCGCGGGGACACCGCTGTCCGGGGTGTTGGCCCGGATGACCACGTCCAGCGCCGCCTCCAAGACGGCCACCCACACCGACGTGAGCGCGTTGCACACATCGGTCACCTCGAGCATGCCGAGCAGGTCGGCGGATGCGATGCGGGCCAGCTCACGGCGCCGCAGCGTGCGCGCCGCGGCGATTGCGCGCACCGGGTCGGAGTGTCGGCCCGCCGAAGCGACCAATGCCCGCGCAACCGCCTCGGGTTCGATGTCGCAGAGCTTGGGTCCACTGGGACCGTCGGCGTATGACTGGATGACCTCGGGTGCCCGCATCAACAGGTCGGGCACGTACGCCGAGGTGCCAAGCACCTGCATCAGCCGCTTGGCCACCGCGCCCTCGTCGCGCAGCGTCGACAGGTACCACCGGTGGTCGTCCAGCGCCTCACTGATCCGCCGATACGCCAGTAGGCCTGCGTCCGGATCTGGCGTGTCGGACAGCCAGTCCAGCAGTGTGGGTAGCAACACCTGCTGCACCGTTCCGCGACGGCCCCTGCTGCTTGTCAACGCCGCCAGATGGGTCAACGCGCTCTGCGGGCCCTCGTAACCCAGGGCCGCGAGCTGGCGTTCGGCGGCCTCCGGTGTCATGCGCTCCGAAATGCCAACTGTGCCAACCGATTCCAGTAGCGGTTGGTAGAACAGCTTGGCGTGCAGCCGCGACACGCGCATGTTCTGGCGCTTGAGCTCCTCGCGCAGCACACCTAGCGCGTCGTGCCGACCGTCGGGGCGCACGTGTGCCGCGCGGGCCAGCCAGCGCAGCGCCTCGTCGTCGTCGGCCTCGGGCAGCATGTGCGTGCGCTTGAGCCGCTGCAGCTGCAGCCGGTGTTCGAGCAGCCGCAGGAACTCGTAGGAGGCGGTCATGTTGGCGGCGTCATCGCGGCCGATGTAGCCGCGGGCGCCGAGCGCGGCCAGCGCGTCGACCGTCGAGGCGACATGCAGTGATTCGTCGTTGCGGCCGTGCACCAGCTGCAGCAGCTGCACGGCGAACTCGACGTCGCGCAACCCGCCGGTGCCGAGCTTGATCTCGCGGGCCCGCACCCCGGCAGGCACGAGTTCCTCGACGCGCCTGCGCATCGCCTGCACCTCGGGCACGAAGTCCTCACGCTGGCTGGCCGTCCAGACCATCGGCATCAGCGCGTCGATGTACTGGCGGCCGAGCTCGGCATCACCCGCGGCGGGCCGGGCCTTCAGCAGCGCCTGGAATTCCCATGTCTTGGCCCAGCGCTGGTAGTACGCGATGTGGGAGTCCAGCGTGCGCACCAGCTGGCCGTGTTTGCCCTCTGGTCGGAGCGCCGCGTCCACCTCGAAGAAGGTGTCGCCCGCGAACCTCATCATGTCGCCGGCCACCCTGGTCGCGGTCGCGTCCGCATCCTGCGCGACGAAGATGACGTCGACATCGCTGACATAGTTCAGCTCGCGCGCGCCACACTTGCCCATTGCGATCACCGCGATCCGCGGGCACTCGACATCGTCTCCGCAGACCGAGCGGGTGGCGACCGTCAGCGCGGCGCCCAGCGCGGCGTCGGCCAGATCGGACAGGTGCTCACCGACGGTCGCGAACGCCAGCACGGGTTCGTTCTCTACCGTCGACGCGAGATCAAGTGCCGCGAGCACCAGCAGCCGGTCGCGGTACAGCTTGCGCAACGGAGACACCGCAGCCGCTGTGTCCCTGCCGATTTCGGCGTTTTCGGCAACATCGGCGAATGGCGCCCGTAGCTCTTCGGCCGACGGCAGCGTGACGGCGCCCGCCAGCAGGTGCCACGAGTCGGGATGGGCGACCAGATGGTCGCCGAGCGCCAGCGACGAGCCGAGCACACCGAACAGCCGGCCCCGCAGCCCTTTGTCCTTGACAAGAGCCTGGTTGAGTTCGTCCCAGTCCCGTCCCACGGCGTCAGCGAGCCGGACTATCGCGCGCAGCGCGTCGTCGGCGTCGGGCGCACGCGACAGCGACCACAACAGCTCGACGTGGGTGTCGGTGTTCCAGCCCAGCCGGTCCAGATCCCCGGACGCGGACGGTTCGACCAGCCCAAGCCGGCCTACGCTGGGCAGCTTCGGTCGCTGCGTCGCAGGTTTGGCCACCACACGAAGGTAGCGCAGCCGTTATTCGACGTTTCCCCTACAGGGACAAGTAGGCCTTCAGCTCGAACGGTGTGACGTGGCTGCGGTAGTCCTCCCATTCGGTGCGCTTGTTGCGCAGGAAGAAGTCGAAGACGTGCTCGCCCAACGCTTCCGCGACGAGTTCTGAGTTCTCCATCTCGGTCAGGGCGGCCCCGAGGCTGCCCGGCAGCTCCCTATAGCCCATGGCGCGGCGCTCCTCCAGCGTGAGGTTCCACACGTTGTCCTCGGCCTGCGGACCGAGCACGTAGCCCTTCTCGATGCCACGCAGGCCCGCCGCCAGCAGCACCGCGAACGTCAGGTACGGATTGCACGCCGAGTCGGGGCTGCGCACC
Source organism: Mycobacterium sp. (assembly GCA_035634855.1). Lineage (GTDB taxonomy): Bacteria > Actinomycetota > Actinomycetes > Mycobacteriales > Mycobacteriaceae > Mycobacterium. Next base: position 6,701 of record DASQCE010000215.1, on the reverse strand, counting down.
TCCACCCGCCGCGACGATGCCTTGCGTGGCGTGTACATCGGAACCCGCACCAGCGCCGAGCGGTTGGCCGCTCCCCACGATGCCGCCGTCGGCGCTTCGCCCCCGTGCACCAGTCGCTTGTAGGAGTTCACCCACTGGTTCGTCACGGCGCTGATCTCGTTGGCGTGCTCGAGAATGCCTGCGATGAACGACTTTCCCACGTCGCTGAGCTGAAGTGGGTCATCGGGGCTGTGGAAGGCGTTGGTCTCCCCTTCGAACAGGCTCATGTGCGTGTGCATCGCCGACCCGGGGTGCTCGGCGAACGGCTTCGGCATGAACGAAGCGCGCACGCCGTCGCCGAGCGCGACCTCCTTGACCACATACCGGAACGTCATGACGTTGTCGGCCATCGACAGCGCGTCGGCGTAGCGCAGGTCGATCTCCTGTTGGCCCGGCGCGCCTTCGTGGTGGCTGAACTCGACCGAGATACCCATCTGCTCCAGCGCGTCGATGGCGTGGCGGCGGAAGTTCGGCGCCGCGTCGTGCACGGCCTGGTCGAAATACCCACCGTTGTCGGCGGGCACTGGCACCGAGCCGTCATCCTCGCCCGGCTTCAGCAGGAAGAACTCGATCTCGGGGTGCACGTAGCAGGAGAAGCCGAGGTCGCTGGCCTTGGACAGCTGGCGGCGCAGCACGTGTCGCGAGTCGGCCCACGACGGCGAGCCGTCGGGCATCGTGATGTCGCAGAACATCCGCGCCGAGTGGTGCTTGCCCGAACTGCTGGTCCACGGCAGCACCTGGAACGTCGACGGGTCGGGCCGGGCCACCATGTCGGCTTCCGAGACCCTGGCAAAGCCCTCGATCGCGGAGCCGTCGAAGCCGATGCCCTCCTCGAAGGCGCCTTCGAGTTCGGCGGGCGCGATCGCTACGGACTTGAGGTATCCGAGTACGTCGGTGAACCACAGCCGGACGAAGCGGATGTCGCGTTCCTCCAGCGTGCGCAGCACGAATTCCTTCTGCCGATCCATGACCGCAGCGTAGGTTCCGGCTGTTAATTCTGTGTTACGCGGCCGATGCGTTTAGCGGCTAGCAGCGCAGACCGTCGGGCGGCATGACGGAATCTATGAGGAAGTTAACCACCGCGGTGTCGACACATTCGTCACCGTTGAACACCACGGTGTGCTGGGTGCCGTCGAACGTGATCAACCCGGCGGCCATCTGGCGGGCCAGATCCACGCCTCCGGCATACGGGGTGGCGGGATCGTGCGTGGTGGAGACGACGACGACCTTGCCGGGACCCGGGGAGGTGGCTGGATGCGGACTCGACGTCGGCGGCACCGGCCACATCGCGCACACGTCGCGCGGGGCTAACCCGGTGAAGGTGCCGTACTCCATGAACGGCGCGGCCTCGCGGATTTGCCGATCGGCGTCGGCCCACACGGCCGGGTCGGTCGGATACGGCGCGTCGACACATCGAATCGCGGCGAACGCATCCTGCAGGTTTTTGTAATGACCCGACTGGTCGCGGTGCTGGTAGTCATCGGCCAGCAGAAGCAGGTCGCCGGCGTCGGTGCCGCGCTGCAGGCCAAGCAGCCCGCTGGTGAGGTACTGCCAAAAGCGCGGCGTGTAGAGCGCGTTGACGGTGCCCGTCATCGCGTCCTGGTAGCTCAGGCCACGCGGATCCGACGTCCCGCCCGGTTTGTTCACCAGCGGGTCGACCAGCTCGTGGAACTGGTCGACGAACTTTGCCGGATCCGTGCCGAGCGGGCAGCCTGCCGACTTCGCGCAGTCGGCCGCGTAATCGTTGAAAGCCGTTTGGAAACCCGCCATCTGACGGATGCTCTCGGCGACGGGATCCAGGCTCGGGTCGACGGCGCCGTCGAGAACCATCGCCCGCACACGGTCGGGGTATCGCTCGGCGTACGCCGCGCCCAGTTCGGTGCCGTAGGAGAAGCCGAGATAATTGATCTGGTTCTCGCCCAGTGCCGCGCGCACGACGTCCATGTCGCGCGCCGACGACGCGGTCCCGATGTTGGCGAGGAACTCCGTGCCCATCCGCTGGGCACACGCATCGGCGAACTGGCGGTTGAGCGCTTCGATGTGGGCGACGCCTTCTGGGCTGTAGTCGGCCATCGGCTCACGGCGGAACGCATCGAACTCAGCGTCGGTGCGGCACCGCAGCTCCGGCGTGGAATGGCCGACGCCGCGCGGATCGATGCCGACCAAATCGAATCGGCGCAGGATGTCCGTGTCGGCCAACGACGCGCCCATGCTGGCGACGGTGTCAACGGCCGAAGCGCCCGGCCCACCTGGGTTGACCACGAGCACGCCGATCTTCTCGCCGGAGGCCGGGATGCGGATCACCGCCAACTGAGTTTGGGCGCCTTCGGGTTTTGCGTAATCGACGGGCACCGACACCGTGCCGCACACAGCGGTGGGGATGGCTTCAATGTTGCCGAAGGCGCCGATCCACCGCTGGCAGCTTCCCCACACCGGCGGCTGCCCGTACTGCTGGATCGACTCGCCGTCAGGCGAAGCCCAGGCAGCAGGGCACGCGATCGCCGACATCAGAAAGATCGGGAGCAGCACCGTTCCAAACCTGCCCGCCCGCCACATGGCGAACATGTTCGCATGGTTAACGGCCGCCGGTCTGCGGCTGGAATACAACGGTGACCTGGCTGTTATCCGGCGTCGAGCTCGTAGGTCAGCCAGGTCGACTTTTCGGCGCCGATTCCGTCGTAAAGCCGTTGCGCCGTGGTGTTGTCGGGCGCCGTCTCCCACACCAGCTTCTCGGCGCCGCGCTCCCGGCAGAGTTCTCGGCAGCGCTCGATCAATGCGCGACCGGTGCCCGTTCCGCGGGATGCCGGCACCACGAACAAGTCGTTGAGCACCCCGACTCGCGCGGCGTGCAGCGTCTGCCATGTCCAGTAGATCGTCGCGAAACCCAATGGTGTTCCATCGCTGTCGCGCGCGATGAGCTGAAGCCCCTCGGACGGATCGTCGATCAACGCGGTCACCAGCGCGCGCAGCCGCTCGTCGGACGGATCCACGCGATAGAAGTCGCAGTAGGCCCGCAGCATCGGCAAGAGGTCGGAAACGTCGCGCGGGCCTCCACTGCCGACCGTGTCGATGGTCAGCATCGCGTGTTGGGTGGCGGCACGGTCACGTCAACAAGGTAGCGCGCCGCGATGTCGTCAATGCACTTAATTCCCTGGAAGACAACGGTGTGCTGGGTGCCGTCGAAGGTGACCAGGGTGCCGCCGAGCTGATGGGCCAGATCGACTCCTGCCTGGTACGGCGTTGCCGGGTCATTGGTGGTCGACACCACCAGGATCGGCGGCAGGCCCTTCACGTGGATCTCGTGCTGGTCGCCCGTCGCGGGCAGCGGCCAGAACGCGCACGTGTCCAGCGGCGCAAGGCCGGTGAACTCGCCGTAGCTCATGAAGGGCGCCACCTCGCGGCTGCGACGGTCCGCTTCGACCACCTTGGCGCGGTCGGTGATGTGGGGCTTGTCCATACAGTTGACCGCGACCCGGACGTCGGTGGCGTTGGTGTAGTGCCCCTGCGCATCGCGATGCATGTAGATGTCGGCGGACGCGAGCATGGTGTCGCCGGTGCCGTTTTTGAGTTCGGAGAGCGACTGGGTGAGTCGGCGCCACAGGCTCGGCGAATACAGGGGAAGGATGGTCCCGATGATCGCGTCGTTATAGCTCAGCCCGCGGGGGTCCTGCGTCTTCGCCGGGTTCTTCACCAATGGCTCGACCAGGCTCTTGTATACGTCCACGGCCTTGGCGGGATCGGTGCCCAGCGGGCAGTCCGGGCTTTTGGCGCACTCGGCGGCGTAGTTGTCGAACGCCTTCTGGAACGCGGCGGCCTGACGGATCCCCTCCTCGATCTGGTCCGCGTTGGGGTCGATGGCGCCGTCGAGGATCATCGCTCGAACCTTGTCGGGGTAGGCCTCGGCGTAGAGCGCTCCGATCCGGGTCCCGTACGAGTAGCCGAGATAGGTCAGCTTCTCGTCGCCGAGGCCGGCGCGGATCGCGTCGAGATCCTTTGCCACGTTGGCGGTTCCGAGGTTGGCCAGGAACTCCTTGCCCATCTTGTCCACGCAGCGCTGGACGAACTCCTTGTTCTCCTTCTCGATGTGCGCGACGCCCTCCGGCGTGTAATCCACCGTGGGGTCGGCGCGCAACCGGTCGTTGTCCGCGTCGGAGTTGCACCACACCGCGGGCGCGGACTTGGCGACGCCGCGTGGATCGAAGCCGACGAGATCGAACCGCTCGCGCAGCGACTGCGGCAGCGTGGGCGCCAGCGAGGCGGCGAGCTCGACGCCCGACTCACCGGGGCCGCCGGGGTTGACGACCAGTGAGCCGATCTTCTGGCCGGTTGCCTTGAACCGGATCATCGCGATCTGGGCGACGTCGCCGCCGGGCTTGGCGTAGTCGATCGGCACCGACAACGTTCCGCACTCGGCGCCGACCTGCGCACGGGTCGAGTCGAACTCGGCGGCCTTGCATGCTGCCCACTGGATCGGTGAGCCCGGTCGGGGCGCCGAGATGACGGCGCGACCGTTGCTGCACGCAACCAGCAGCAGGGCAACGATCGTCGCGAGGGCCCCGATCTTGAGGTTCATTGCACCACATGCTGCCATGAACATGCATCGGCCCTGGCGAGGCCGGGTTCGCAGTGACTATCTCGTGGCGTCGAGCAGCTCGCCCAGAGCTACCTCGAAGTCGTCGGCCATGTCCCACAGATCGGGCAGGAGTTCGGGGCACGACACGATGCCGACGTCGAGCTTGCCGGTCAACGACATCACGGTGATGTTCAGCCCCGAGCCGTGGAAAATCGGGCCAAGCGGGTACATCGCCTTCACCTCGCTGCCCAGGAAGTACAGCGGCACTTGCGGGCCGGGCACGTTGGAGATCACCAGGTTGTGCACGGGCTTCGCGGCGGTCAGTCTGCTGGCGGCGTACACCCTCATGGCGATACCAAACACCGCGGGCGCGGCGAACTGCGTCCAGTCCTGTAGCAGGGTCGCACCGATCGCCGAACTATGTTGCTTGGCAACGGAATTCGCTTCGGCGATCGACTTAAGGCGCTCGCCTGGGTCCTCTATGTGCGTCTCCAGTTTGGAGAACATGCCCGACACCTGGTTACGGCCGGGCCGGTCAGACTTCTCGTGCACCGACACCGGAACCATCGCGACCAGCGAGTTGTCGGGCAGTTCGCCGCGGTCGGCGAGGAACTTGCGCAGCACCCCGGACACCAAAGCCATCACGACGTCGTTCACCTTGACGCCGAAGTGGTCCTTCACGGTCTTGATGTCCTCGAGATCGAGCTGGGCGAATGCGATGTTGCGGTGGCCGGTGACGTTGGCGTTGAAAGCGGTCTTCGGGGCAGCGAAGGGTGCGGCCATCGCGAGGCCGCTGCGGGCGCGCTTGACGGTGTCCACCACCGACGACAGCGTGGTCGGCACAACGTTGACCAGCTTTAACGGCCGGGTGGCGAACTTGACCGCACCGCTCAACGCGATTTCCAGGCCGCTGGCGTCGCCGACGCCGTCGACCGGGTCGGGCGCTGGTGCGTCCGGTTCTGTGCTGCACAGCTGCGACATCAAGTTGGCCCCGGTGACGCCGTCGACGCCAGCGTGGTGCACCTTCGTCATCACCGCCAGCCGGCCGCCGGCGTGCGCGTCGGTGCCTGCGATGTTCTCGATCACCCAGGTCTCCCACAGCGGCCTACTGCGGTCCAGCGGGAGCGACGCGATGTGACCGCAGATCTCGGCGAGCTCGCGCCGGCCACCGGGCGATGGCAGACCGATGCGGTGGAGATGCCGATCGACGTCAAAGTCCTTGTCGTCCACCCAGACCGGATGGTCGGGGTTGAACCGGCTGTCAGCGAGCTTCTCGCGGAACTGCGGCATGGCCTTGATGCGTAGACCCAGCGCGTCGCGCAGGCGGTCGAAGGTATAGCCGCCGGGCATGGTCGAGGTGTCGAGTTCGAGGATCGAGCACACATGCAATGGCTGTTTGGCGGTTTCCAGATACAGGAAACTGGCGTCGAGTCCGCTGAGCCTTTGCATTCCGCCGATGTTAGGCGCGACGAGGACAGGTGTGAGGAAGTCCACTCAACGGGGCTTTTAACTTTCTTGCGTCGGAGTGGCAGACTTGTGAACGTCAGACGAAACCCGGGGACCGTACCGGCCACGAGGATTCGACCCGACCCACCCAATGGGGGACAACGATGTCTGAGCAGACCGTGTACGGTGCTGCCGATTCGAAGCGCGCTACCGCCCAATCGTCCGCACCGCGGACGAAGGTTCGCACCCATCACCTGCAGAAGTGGAAGGCCGAAGGCCATAAGTGGGCCATGCTGACGGCCTACGACTACTCCACCGCGCGAGTATTCGACGACGCCGAGATTCCGGTGCTGCTCGTCGGTGACTCCGCCGCCAACGTCGTCTACGGCTACGACACCACCGTGCCGGTGACCGTCGATGAGCTGATTCCGCTGGTGCGCGGCGTGGTGCGGGGCGCTCCGCACGCGCTGGTGGTGGCGGATCTGCCGTTCGGCAGCTACGAGGCGGGACCGCAGCACGCGCTGGCCACCGCGACGCGCTTCCTGAATGAAGCCGGCGCTCATGCAGTCAAACTGGAGGGCGGCGAGCGGGTCTCCGATCAGATCGCGACGCTGACGCAGGCCGGCATCCCGGTGGTGGCCCA
>DASQCE010000214.1:0-19873 GCA_035634855.1 Mycobacterium sp. | reverse complement strand
CTGGCCGATAGCCTGCACGGGGGTTATTGACAGCGAGGAACGTTAAAGGGGGGTTGCACCGGATGGTGACCAGGTTGTCGGCGTCGGACGCGTCGTTCTATCACCTGGAAGACACCTCGACCCCGATGTACGTCGGCACGCTGTCGATCCTGCGCAAGCCGCGAAACGGGCTGAGCTATGAGTCCCTGCTCGCCACAGTGGAACAGCGGCTGCCGCAGATTCCGCGTTACCGCCAGAAGGTGCGCGAAGTGACGTTGGGCCTGGCCCGACCGGTGTGGGTCGACGATCGTGACTTCGACATCACCTACCACATCAGGCGGTCGGCGCTGCCGTCACCGGGCAGCGACGCGCAGCTGCACGAGCTCATCGCCCGGATCGGCTCGCGGCCACTGGACAAGTCCCGGCCGCTGTGGGAGATGTATCTGATCGAGGGCCTGACCCGCAGCCGCATCGCCGTCTACACCAAGTCGCACCAGGCGCTGGTGAACGGCATGACGGCGCTCGAGATCGGCCACGTCGTCGCCGACCGCACCCACAAGCCACCTGAGTTCGGTGAGGACATCTGGATCCCTGCGCGCGAGCCGAGCGACCGTCGGCTCCTGCTCGGCGCCGTAGGTGAGTGGGTCACCCGTCCGGCCGAGCAATTCGGGGCCGTGCGCTCGGCGCTGACCGAGGTGACGACGAACGCAGGCCAGCTGGTCGAGGTCGGGCGCCGGTTCGTCGACGTCGCGCGCACCTTCGCCCGCGGCACCGCGCCGAACAGCCCGCTGAACACGACTGTGTCGCGCAACCGCCGCTTCACGGTGGCCGGCCATCGGCTGGAGGACTACCGCCTGGTCCGGGCGCGCTACGACTGCGACGTCAACGACGTTGTGCTGGCCGTGGTTGCCGGGGCGCTGCGCAACTGGCTGATGTCGCGCGGCGAGCCGGTAACGGCGATGACGACCGTGCGCGCGATGGCCCCGATGTCGGTCTATCCGGACGCGGACCTCGACACGACCGGGCCGGGACAGGCGATCAGCGAGGTGTCGCCGTTTCTCGTCGACCTGCCGGTCGGTGAGGGCAACGCGGTGGTGCGGCTGTCGCAGATCGCGCACACCACCGAGTCACTTCCGACCGCGGCCAGCCTGGTCGACGCGCGCACCATCGTCACGCTGTCGGGCTTTGCGCCACCGACGTTGCACGCCATGGGAATTCGCGTTGCCACCAGTTTCTCGGCGCGGCAGTTCAACCTTTTGATCACCAATGTGCCGGGCGCGCAGAAGCAGATGTTTGTCGCGGGCACCAAACTGCTGGAGACCTATGCGGTTCCGCCGCTGCTGAACAACCAGGTGCTGGCGATCGGGGTGACGTCGTACAACGGCATGCTCTATTTCGGCATCAACGCCGACCGCGAAGCCATGAGCGACGTCGGCGTGTTGCCCTCGCTGCTGCGGGAATCGCTCGACGAACTGCTGGAAGCCGCGCAGTAGACGATTGGTGGTCCTGGCTTGGCGCGGCGGTCATGCTGCTCGCCGGCGGCGAGGATGCCCCGGCGACGACTTCATCATTGCGGTAGAGAAGGATCCCGAGGCGGACTAACCGCTAACCTCGCCTCGTGCGCGTATACATCCCGGCGACTTTGGTCATGCTGCAACGGCTCGTCGCTGATCGACTGATGCACCCCCGCAGTGGGACCGCGTTCGCGGTGACGCCGACGTTGCGCGAGGCCTACGCCGAAGGCGACGACGATGAGCTGGCGGACGTGGCCCTGCGCGAAGCCGCGCTTGCATCGCTGCGGCTGTTGGCCGGCGAGGGAACATCCGATTTGCCGCCGCGGCGGGCCGTGGTGGTTGCCGAGGTCGAGGGGGCGACGGCCCGCCCGGATCTCGACGACGCGGTGGTGCGGTTATCGGCGCCGATCGCGTTCACGGACGTGATCGCCGCGTACGTCGACAACGCCGACGCCGAGCAGGCAGTGCTGCCGGCGATCGAGGCCGTCGATGCCGCCGACCTGGGCGATGAGGATGCCGAATTCATCGTCGGCGATGCGCAGGACCACGATCTCGCCTGGTATGCGGCGCAAGAGCTGCCGTTCCTGATCGAGCTGCTGTGACGCTTCTCCCTTGGCTCAAACGCAGAACCTACGGTACCGTAGGTTATGTCTCCCGAACGACGGGTGCCGCAATCCTGAAACTGGGGCAGGAGCTTTCGTTGGGCAAGAAATACAGCAGCAGCAGGCCGGCGGCCGTTCTCGCGGACACCGTGCGGCCCACGGTCGCCGGTGCCGGTAAACATCCAGGCTGGGACGCTGCGCGCGCGATCGCCGAGCGGATCACCACGCCGCTGCTGCCCGACGACTATCTCAAGCTCGCGAACCCCTTGTGGTCCGCGCGGGAACTGCGTGGTCGAGTGCTGGAGGTGCGGCGGGAAACCGTCGACTCCGCGACCTTGGTCATCAAACCGGGTTGGGGCTTCTCGTTTGACTACCAGCCCGGCCAGTACATCGGCATCGGGCTGCTCGTAGACGGGCGGTGGCGCTGGCGGTCGTACTCGCTGACGTCGAGCCCGATCAAGGGCGCGCGCATCATCACCATCACGGTGAAGGCCATGCCCGAGGGGTTTCTGTCGTCCCATCTGGTCGGCGGGGTGGAACCTGGGACGGTCGTCCGGCTGGCGGCGCCGCAGGGCAACTTCGTGATGCCCGATCCGGCGCCTGCGTCGGTGTTGTTCATCACCGGGGGCTCCGGCATCACGCCGGTGATGTCGATGCTGCGCACGTTGGCGCGACGCGACCAGGTCACCGATATCGTCCACTTGCATTCCGCCCCAACAGAATCCGACGTGATGTTCGCTTCCGAGCTCGCGGATCTCGAGCGCAGCCACGACTGCTATCGGCTGCGGCTGCGGTCGACCCGCACCGAGGGGCGGCTCGATCTGGCCCGGCTGGACGACGAGGTGCCCGACTGGCGGGAACGTCAGACGTGGGCGTGTGGCCCCGAGGGCATGCTGAACGACGCCGAGCGGGTTTGGCATGTGCACGGTATCGCGGGTCTCCTCCATTTGGAGCGCTTCGCCGTGTCGAAGGCCGCGGCGCATGGCCAGGGCGGCACGGTTCAGTTCGCCCGCAGTCAGAAGACGGTAACCGTGGACGGGGCGACGCCGTTGATGGACGCCGGCGAGGACGTCGGCATCCAGATGCCGTTCGGCTGCCGGATGGGCATCTGCCAATCGTGTGTGGTCGGGCTGCTCGATGGGCACGTCCGCGACCTGCGCACGGGCGCCGAACACGAACCCGGAAGCCGGATACAGACCTGCATTTCCGCAGCATCCGGCGATTGCGTACTCGACGTTTAGACTTTACTGGCTGGTAACCTACGGAGTCGTAGGTTACGCTAGCGTAGGCAGAGAAGGGAGGCAGAACAATGGCAATTACCGACGTACCGGCATTCGCGCATCTGACCGAGGCCGACATCGACAATCTGGCTGTCGAGCTCGACGCGATCCGCCTGGACATTGAAGACTCCCGTGGGGAGCGCGACTCGCGCTACATCCGCCGCACCATCGCCGCCCAACGCGCCGTCGAGGTCGCAGGCCGGCTCATGCTGGCCGCGGGTTCGCGACGCTCGGCGTGGTGGGCGGGCACTGTGACTTTGGGCGTGGCCAAGATCATCGAGAACATGGAGATCGGCCACAACGTCATGCACGGCCAGTGGGATTGGATGAATGATCCCGAGATTCACTCCTCGACGTGGGAGTGGGACATGAGCGGGGCGTCCAAGCACTGGCGGTTCACCCACAACTTCATGCACCACAAGTACACCAACATCCTCGGCATGGACGACGATGTGGGCTACGGCCTGCTGCGGGTCACTCGTGACGAAAAGTGGAAGCCGTTCAACCTCGGCAATCTGCTGTACAACACCATGCTCGCGCTTGGTTTCGAGTGGGGTGTCGGTTTGCAGCACCTGGAACTCGGCAGGATGTTCAAGGGTCGCGACGACCGCGACGCGACCATGGTGCGGATGCGCGAATTCTCGGCAAAGGCCGGCCGGCAGCTGGCCAAGGACTACGTGGCCTGGCCTGCGGTGACGTCGCTGTCGCCTGGCGCGACGTTCAAGTCGACGCTGAAGGCCAACGCGGTGGCCAACGTGATCCGGAACGTGTGGGCGAACGCGGTGATCTTCTGCGGCCATTTCCCTGACGGTGCAGAGAAATTCACCAAGACCGACATGGTCGGTGAGACCAAGGGCGAGTGGTACCTGCGGCAGATGCTCGGCAGCGCCAATTTCGAGGGCGGACCGGCGCTGCGGTTCATGAGCGGCAACCTGTGCCACCAGATCGAGCATCACCTCTATCCGGATCTGCCGAGCAATCGGCTGCACGAGATCTCGGTGCGGGTCAGGCAGGTCTGCGACAAGTACGACCTGCCCTACACCACAGGCTCGTTCCTGATGCAGTACGGCAAGACATGGCGGACCATCGCCAAGCTGTCGCTGCCGGACAAGTATCTGCGCGACACGGCCGACAATGCTCCGGAGACCCGCAGCGAGCGGATGTTCACGGAGCTGGAGCCTGGCTTCGGTGTTACGGATCCGGCCACCGGTCGCCGTCGCGGTCTGAAGACCGCCATCGCCACGGTGCGCGGCTGGCGCCGCGCCAAGCGGGCCGAGAAGCGGACGCCCAAGCGCACTGACCTCGCGGCCTAGCCGCTTTTCTGCGGGCGTGCGCGTCTGCCCGCCGACACGGTACTGCGGTGAGATCGCGGCATTTCACGACGAGATTTTGCGATCTCGCCGCAGTTTCGGCGACCTACCGGGAAACCGGGTGCGCAGTCAGCACAGTCGGAGAGGTAGAGCCCTCCCGCGCGCCGAGGTTCAGTCGGGGATGTAGTCGAAATTGTCGGGGTTGGGGCCGGTGCGGCCTGCCTCGCCCTTGTCCAGAGACGACACCGCGTTCATATCGGCATCATCGAGGTTGAAGTCGAACAATTCGAGGTTTTCTTTGATGCGTTGCGGAGTCACCGATTTCGGGAACACGATATCGCCGCGCTGGATGTGCCAACGCAGCACGACCTGAGCCGGTGTCCGGCCTGAAACCTCGGCAATTCGCTTGACGACGGGATCGCCGAGCACCTGCCCCTGGGCGATGGGCGACCAGGCCTCGGTGGCGATCCCGTGCTCGGCGCCGTAGGCGCGCACCAAGTCGTTGGTGAAGTACGGGTGTACCTCGATCTGATTCACCGCTGGTGTGGTCGCGGTTTCGCGTGCCAGCCGCTGCAAGTGGTCGACCTGGAAGTTGGACACCCCAATGCTGCGGGCGCGTCCATCCTTCTTGAACTCCTCGAGCGTTTGCCATGTCGAGACGAAGTCGCCATCGTAGAGCGTCGGCAGCGGCCAGTGGATGAGGAACAGGTCGACATAGTCGAAGCCGAGCTTCTCGAGCGTTGCGTCGAACGCGCGTCGCGCGTCGTCGGGTTTGTGGTAGCCGTTGTTCAGCTTGCTGGTGATGTACACCTCGGCACGATCGAGGCCTGCGTCGCGGATGCCCTGCCCGACGCCGGCCTCGTTCTGGTACATCTCCGCGGTATCGATGTGGCGATAGCCAATTTCCAGCGCCGTCTGGACGGATTGGGCCGTCTTGTCAGGCTCGATTTGAAATACCCCAAAACCAAGCTGTGGGATGCGTGTGCCGTCATTCAGGTCGATCGTGGGAATCGTCGACATGGCTTGAACCTCCTTCGTCGGCCGGCTGTTACGACAGTAGTGCGGTACGACCGGCACAGCTTCGGTGTTAACGCCCAAATTGAGTACCCGCTAGCCCCTATCACCATGTGCGGTAATCGAGGCGGCACGACGTTGCTTCCCCCGATCGGGGGACACGCACTTCATCCCCAGCGCTGGCCGATCACCGGACATACAACGAGCGCCGGCGCAGGCATTGTTAAGTCATCGCCGCAACACACCGGCGCGAAAGCCGAAAAGCTCACTGACACAGGAGAACTCAGAAAATGACCATCAACATCGCCCGCACCTTCGCCCTCTCGGTCGTGTCCGCCGGCATCATCGGCGGCGCCGCCCTGGGCATGGCCGGCATGGCCAACGCGGCCACGCAAACGCAACCCACCGGCCCGGGCCACTCGTTCGCCCCCGGCGTCACGGCCCACCCCGCCCCCCAGGCGCAGCCGGGCTGGCACGGCCACCACGGCGTGAACCACATCGAGCACCTGGATCCCGGCTACAGCCGCTGATAGAACCCGCGCGGAGGCCCTCCCCGAAAGGGGGAGGGCCTCACTTTCTGCAGTACTAGCCGAGTTCACCGAGCTCGATGTCGAATCCATGGTCTCGCCAGCGCTTCGTGACATCGTCTATCGGATCCAATGTCTGGTCGCCGTCTGCAGACGCGGGCATCACCTCCACTTCCGACGCCAGCCGGCCGCCCGACTCCTGGCCATTTCACCGCTTTCCTAGCTTTCTCTCAGCACTGCCAGCAGCCGCCGCGCCGCGGCGACACGACCCGCGCCGGGCCCGGCAAGCGTGTCGAGCGCGCACTCGGGGTCGGCGGGCGGCCCCATATGCCCGCACCCGCGCGGGCAGTCCTTGATTGCCTCGGCCAGGTCGGAGAACGCCAGCAGCACGTCGTCGGGTGCGATGTGGGCAAGCCCGAACGACCGGATACCGGGCGTGTCGATTACCCAGCCGCCGAAAAGAAGAGGCAGCGCCACCGACTGGGTCGACGTGTGCCTGCCCTTGCCGACGTCGGTTACCTCGCCGGTCGCCCGGTCCGCCTCCGGCACAAGACGATTCACCAGCGTCGACTTGCCGACCCCCGAATGGCCGAGCAGCACGGTCACCTTGCCTGCGAGCAGCGGCTTGACAGCGTCGAGCGGATCGTCGCGCCCCGCGGTGGTGATGGTCAGGTCGAGATCGGCGAACTGAGCGGCGAATTGTTCGGGCGGGGCCAGGTCGGTCTTCGTCAAGCACAGGATGGGTTCGAGCCCGCCGGCATAGGCAGCGATCAGTGCGCGCTCGACGAGACCGGTCCGCGGTGGCGGGTCGGCCAGCGCGACCACCATCAGCAACTGGTCGGCATTGGCAACTACGACGCGTTCGGTCGGGTCGGTGTCATCGGCCGTGCGCCGCAGCACCGTTCGCCGTTCACCGCGGCGCACGATGCGGGCCAGCGTGTCGGGTCGTCCGGACAGATCGCCGATGATACCGACATCGTCGCCGACGACGATCGGGGTGCGGCCCAGTTCGCGGGCCCGCATCGCCGTGACACGGCGGTGGGGGTCACGACCGAGCGCGCATCCCCAGCGGCCACGGTCGACGGTGACCACCATGGCTTCTTGCGCGTCGGCGTGTTCCGGGCGAGTCTTGGTTCGCGGCCGCGAGCCTCGGCCGGGCCGGACCCGGACATCGGACTCGTCGTACTCGCGAGGGCTCAAATCCCTTTCGTCCTCCTCGCGTGCGGGCTGCCCTCCATCGTTTCGCCCTCGAGCATCTCGGCCCACATCTGCGGGAACTCCGGAAGCGTTTTTGCCGTCGTACCAATGTCTTCCACCTCGACGCCGGGCACGCGCAGCCCGACGATGGTGCCCGCCGTCGCCATCCGGTGGTCGGCATACGACCGCCACACCCCGCCTTGTAGCGGGCGTGCGGTGATGACGAGCCCGTCGGGTGTTTCCTCGCATTGCCCGCCGAGGGCGTTGATTTCGGCGGACAGCGCCGCGAGCCTGTCTGTCTCGTGGCCGCGCAGGTGCGCTATCCCGCTGAGCTGCGACACTGAGCCGTCGGAGGCCAACGCCGCCAGGGCTGCGACTGCGGGCGTCAGCTCGCCGACGTCATGCAGATCGACATCGAACCCGCCGTAGAACTGGGGGCCCCGCACCTCCAGGTACGAACTACCTTGGCGCACAACCGAACTCAGTTTTTCCAGGATCGCGAAAATGTCGTGGGCGGGCTGGATGCTGACTTGCGGCCAGCCTGTCACCCGGACGATTCCGCCGCTCACCACTGCCGCGGCCAGGAACGGCACGGCGTTGGACAGGTCGGGTTCAATGGTCCAGTGCCGCGCGGCAATCGGGCCGGGCGCGACCCGCCAGCGGTTGGCCTGGGCGTCGTCGACGTCGACGTCGGCTTCGCGCAGCATCGACACCGTCATCGCGACGTGCGGCGCCGACGGCACCGACTCCCCGGTATGTACGACCGTCAGCCCGTCGGTGAAGGCGGCCCCTGACAGCAGCAGACCGGAGACGAACTGCGATGACGCCGACGCGTCGATCTCCACAGTCCCGCCGGCCACCGACCCTGCGCCGCGTACCGAGAACGGTAGACCGTCGCCGTCGATGTCGACCCCGAGGCCGCGAAGCGCATCGAGCAGCGGCGAGATCGGGCGGACGCGGGCCTGCTCGTCGCCGTCGAACAGCACCGTCTCGGTGCTCAGCGCGGCCACCGGCGGGACGAAGCGGAGGACCGTGCCCGCCAGGCCGCATTCGATGCGCGCGCGCGACCGCGGAGTGATGGCGCCGCTGATCGTCAGCTCGGTGCCCTCTCCGTCGACGTCCACGCCGAGCGTCTGCAGCGCGCCGATCATCAGGTCGGTGTCGCGGCTGCGTAACGCGCCGCTGACGGTCGACGTCCCATGCGGAGTAGCGAGCGCGGCGAGCACGAGGGCCCGGTTGGTCTGCGACTTGGAGCCCGGCACCGTCACGGTGGCATGCACGGGGGTCGGTGTCGACGGGGCCTGCCACCGCTCTCCCGTCGCTTCGCTCGCCCTGGATGTGCTCACGGCCTCTATCCTGCCTTGCCCGATTCGCGTGCCACCATGGGACATATGTGTGGACGATTCGCCGTTACCACCGATCCGGCACTGCTCGCGGAGAAGATCCAGGCCATCGATGAAAGCACGGCAGGCGCGGCGGCCACAACTAAGGACACGCCCGGACCCAATTACAACGTCGCGCCGACCACGACGATCAGCACGGTCGTCAAACGACACACCGAACCGGACGACGAGTCGACACGGCGGGTTCGGTTGATGCGCTGGGGCCTGGTGCCGCCGTGGGCGAAGACCGCCGATGACGGCGGGCCAGACACCAAGGGCCCGCTGTTAATCAATGCCCGTTCCGAGAAGGTGACCGCCTCCCCCGCCTTCCGCAACTCCGCGAAGAGCAAGCGCTGCCTGGTGCCGATGGACGGCTGGTACGAGTGGCGGCCCAACGGCGACGCTTCATCTTCCACGTCACGCAAGGCGGCGAAGACCCCGTTCTATATGTACGGCGGCGACGGGGAGATGCTGTTCATGGCGGGTCTATGGTCGACCTGGCGGCCGAAGGATGCGCCCAAGGACGCTCCGCCGTTACTCAGCTGCACAATCATCACCACCGACGCCGCGGGACCGCTCGCTGAGATCCATGACCGCATGCCGCTGACCATCAGCCGCGAAGACTGGGATCGCTGGCTTGACCCCGACGCTCCCATCGACGAAGGCCTGCTGCGTGGCCACGGCGACCTCGACCGCATCGAGATCCGCGAGGTGTCGCGGCTGGTCAACAGCATTCGCAACAACGGCCCCGAGCTGATCGAACCCGCCCCACCGGAGCCCGAGCAAGCGACGCTGCTGTAGAAATCCTCTACCGAGGATTCCTCGGTAGAACTAGAGTATTCCTCGTGCCGCGCTCGGGTGCGAAGCCTACCGACGCCCGGGACCGGTTGCTGCACGTGGCGCGGCGCCGGTTCGCGGTCGACGGCGCGCTCGCGCCCACGCTCGACGAGGTTCGGCGCGAGGCCGAAGTGAGTGTGGGGGCGCTGTATCACCACTTCCCGGACAAGCCAGCTCTCGTCGCGGCCGTCTATGCGCAGTTGATCGGCGAGTACCAAGCGGGGTTCATTGCCGTTCTGCGCGAGCACGACACCGCGGAAGACGGCATCCGAGGCGGGGTGGCCTATCACCTGCAGTGGGTGAGCGAGCACCGCGGCGAGGCCAGGCTGCTCCTCGGTGACCGGCCCGACAGTGAGGCGTTGCGCGAGGCCAATCGGGGCTTCTTCACCGCCGTCCGGGACTGGTGGCGACCACACCACACCTACGGAGTGCTGCGGCCGATGCGCCTTGGGGTCACGGCCGCGCTCTGGCTCGGTGCGGCACAGGAGTACGGCCGGTATTGGATTGCGGGCAGCGACGCCAAGATGCCCCAGGAGGCGGTCGAGACCTTCGCGACCGCCGCGTGGGCGGCCTTGCGCGCCAACGATATCGAGGAGCAAGAGCAATGAATTCCATGTATCGCACAATCGTTGCATCCGGCGACGACCCCGATGCGCCCGAACGCGTCCACGTCGATCGTCGAGGCGACCGAGCTGTGGTCACGCTCGACGAATCCGACCGGCTCAACGTGCTGTCCGCTCCGCTGGTGCGCCAACTGCAGCGGGCGTTGCAAGAACTCGACGCCGACGCCGACGTCCGCAGCGTCGTCCTGACTGGTGCGGATCCCGGTTTCAGCGCCGGCGGTGATCTGAACATGATGAAGGTGGCCATCGACTCGCTCAACGCGCCGGAAGGCGTGGCCGACGTGTGGCGGTGGATCCGCCGCGAATTCGGCGGGATCGCCCGGCTCATCGCCGGTTCGGACACGATCTTCATCGGCGCGGTCAACGGCGCCGCGGCTGGGGTTGGCCTCTCGTGGGCCTTGACCTGCGACCTCGTTATCGCCAGTGAGCGCGCGGTGATCGTGCCCGCATTCGGCCGCCTCGGCCTGATCCCCGAGGTCGGCACCAGCTGGGCGCTCACCCGCCGCCTGGGTTACCAGGGGGCGCTTGCCTATTACCTGCGCGGCGACCATA
The DNA here is from genome assembly GCA_035634855.1 of Mycobacterium sp. Classification (GTDB taxonomy): domain Bacteria; phylum Actinomycetota; class Actinomycetes; order Mycobacteriales; family Mycobacteriaceae; genus Mycobacterium. The sequence continues at coordinate 9,056 of DASQCE010000214.1, read as the reverse complement.
TCGACGCAGGCACTGCGCTTCGGCTCGGGCTCGTGCAGGAGGTCGTCGAGCATGACCGACTGCTGGCAGCCGCCGACGAATGGTGTTCTCGCATTGCGAATTTGCCGCCGCACGCGGCCGCGATGACCAAACCATTGCTGCGTGCCGCCACCGACGCCGACTGGAACCACGCGCTCACTTTGGAGGAATTCGCCGAACCGACGTGTTTCACCACCGCCGCGTTTGCCGACAGTGTGCACGCCATGCTCAAGTAAGCATCACGGTTCACATTCTGCGGACTTAGACGCTCAGACAATCACAAAATCGACCCATCGCAGTCCGAATCACCATCAACATAAGCGCTCGCGGGTCGGACGCCAGAGGGGTCAGCATGCTCAGCGCGCTGAGAAAAGTCTTGAGCTTCGAGATGACGATCGCCGAGTGGATCGGCACGCCCGTCATGCTCGCAGCGCCGCATCTCATCATCGGTGCTCGGGTCAATCGTGTGGCGGCCGGCGCTGTTGCTGTCGACGGTGTGCCTGGCATGAGACCCGCTGACTGCCGCATCGATATCCGACGGCGCACCGCGCGTTGGGATCCGGCCGCCGAGGGACTAAGGGCCTGTGTAACCCGGCGGGTTCGGAGTGTCCACCCACAGGTCCACACCCAGTTCCGAGCCGGGCACGCAGTCGTAGACCGAAAGGTCGGTGACGCCGGACTCGAGCAGCACGTCCTCGCACAGCAGGCTGTTGCCGGTGTACTCGCGAGACGGCTTGGTGAGGACCACGTACGCGGCGTCGGCGTATACGTCGGGCTTGCGCGCCCGGCCCATCGCCTCGTCGCCGCCGAGCAGGTTCTGCACCGCGGCGGTGGCCACCAATGTGCGCGGCCATAGCGTGTTGGACGCGATGCCGTCCTCGCGCAGTTCCTCCGCCATCGCCAAAGCGCACAACGACATTCCGTACTTCGCCATCATGTATGCGGTCGGCTTGAGCCATTCGGGCTCCAGGCGAACCGGTGGCGAGAGCGTGAGGATATGTGGGTTCTCGCGGCCGGTCATGTGCGGAATGCATGCCTGCGAGACCATGTAAGTGCCGCGGACCTGGATGCCGTTCATCAGGTCGAAGCGCTTGACTGGTACCTCTTTGATCGAACCGAGGTTGATCGCCGAGGCATTGTTCACGCACATGTCGATGCCGCCGAACTGCTCGACGGTCTGCGCCACAGCCGATGCGACCGATTCCTCGTCGCGGATGTCGCCGACGATCGGCAGTGCCTGCCCGCCGGCGTCCTCGAGCTCCTTGGCCGCGGTGTACACCGTGCCCGGAAGCTTGGGATGCGGCTCGGCGGTCTTGGCGATCAGCGCGATATTGGCGCCGTCGGCGGCGGCGCGCTTGGCGATCTCCAACCCGATGCCACGGCTGGCGCCGGAGATGAACATGGTTTTCCCGGACAGCGAAGATCCTGTGGTCTGTGCCATGGGGTCACCTTAGGACGCGCGGATATCGGAGGTGACCGCGTTGGTCAGCCGGATCAAGTCCTGCGGGTGCACTGCGACGTCCCAGCCGCGCTTGCCCGCGCTGCACAGCACGCGGTCCCAGTGCAGCGCCGAGGCGTCGACCACGGTCGGCAACGGCTTGCGCTGACCAAAGGGTGAGATTCCGCCGATGACGTAGCCCGTGGACCGTTCCGCTGCGGCCCGGTCGGCCATCATCGCCCTCGGGACGCGCAGCGCCGCCGCGGCGGCCTTCAGCGACAGCTTCGAGGGCACGGGGATCACCGCGACGGCCAGACTCTTGGGCAGTGCGATGACGAGGGTCTTGAAGACCTGCGCTGGGTCGACCCCCTCTACCTGCGCAAGTTCCTCGACGGCCTCCTCGCCATATGACTCGTTGCGCGGGTCGTGGTGATACTGCAGCACCTCGTGGGGGACCTCCGCCGCAAGCAGGGCCGCGATCGCCGGGGTAGCTGCACGTGCCACCGGCTCAGCGTAGTGCGGGAACAACAGAGGCCGTCCGTGCTGTTATTGAGTGCAGTTCGGCCCGCAGAACGGGTCATGTCGGTTGCAGCCTCTAGGATCGAAGGAAGGGGTCTTTGGTGCCTACCATTTGCCTGGAACGTCCGGTGGACATACCGGGCCTGTTTGGTGGCGCTGCAACGGAAGGGACGGTGTTCCCCACAATGACTGACATTGACGGGTCGGCGCCCGACACGGCGCCAGCGACGTCGGAACCCGACAGGGCCCAGGAAACCGACGCCGAGCTCACGGCGCGGTTCGAGCGCGACGCGATTCCGCTGCTCGACCAGCTCTACGGTGGTGCGCTTCGCATGACTCGCAACCCGGCGGATGCCGAGGACCTGCTGCAGGAAACGATGGTGAAGGCCTACGCCGGCTTCCGCTCATTCCGCGAGGGGACCAACCTGAAGGCGTGGCTGTACCGGATTCTGACCAACACCTACATCAACAGCTACCGCAAGAAACAGCGGCAGCCCTCCGAGTACCCGACCGAGGAGATCACCGACTGGCAGTTGGCTGCCAACGCGGAGCACTCATCGACCGGCCTGCGCTCGGCGGAGGTGGAAGCGCTGGAATCGCTGCCGGACAGCGAGATCAAGGAAGCCCTGCAAGCACTGCCAGAGGAGTTCCGGATGGCGGTGTACTACGCCGACGTCGAGGGCTTCCCGTACAAGGAGATCGCCGAAATCATGGACACGCCGATTGGGACCGTGATGTCCCGGTTGCACCGGGGCAGGCGCCAACTGCGCGAGCTATTGGCCGACGTGGCAAGGGACCGCGGCTTCATCCGCGGTCAGCAGCTCGACACACCCGAGGAGGTGTCGTCATGAGCGAAGACGGGCGCTGGTCCCCACCGATCGGTGCGGTAGATCCCGAGCACCCTGAGTGCGCGGCAGTGATCGCCGAAGTATGGACGCTGCTGGACGGTGAATGCACGCCGGAGACGCGCGACAAGCTCAGGCACCACCTCGAAGAATGCCCGGCGTGTCTGCGCCACTACGGCGTCGAGGAGCGGGTCAAGACGCTCATCGCCAAGAAGTGCAGCGGGGAGAAGGCGCCGGATCGGCTTCGGGAGCGGCTGCGCATCGAGATCAGCCGCACCACCATCATCCGCGGCGGCTAACGCACCGCTTTCGAACCGGCGTTGGGCCGCTTGCCGTGGTTTGCCTTCGAATGCTTGCGGTCGCGCTTCTTACGGCCACGCTTGGCCATGGTGCTCCTCAGTTTGGTCGGGGGGTTGTCCAGCCCGCAATTGGCGGGCGCATCTAGGCCATCTTCTCATGGCCTGGCGGCAAGGCCCTCGCGGCGCTGGTGTGGTTCGATGTATGCCGGTAGGCATACAGCAGCCGGAGTAAGTGGGGTGAAAATGGCCGAGGATGTTCGCGCCGAGATCGTAGCCAGTGTGCTCGAGGTCGTCGTGCACGAGGGCGATCAGATCGGTGAGGGCGACACCTTGGTGCTGCTGGAGTCGATGAAGATGGAAATTCCGGTGCTGGCCGAGGTCGCAGGCACAGTCAGCACGGTGAGCGTTTCCGTCGGCGATGTCATCCAGGCCGGCGACCTCATCGCCGTGATCAGTTGACGGCTTTGCCGTATTTTGCTCCTCGCGTGCGCGGCAACGCCGGAGTAAGCCCCGATGTCCACCCTCGGTGATCTGCTCGCCGAGCACACGGTCCTGCCCGGCAACGCCGTCGACCACCTGCACGCCGTGGTGGGCGAGTGGCAGCTGCTGGCGGACCTGTCGTTCGCCGACTACCTGATGTGGGTCTGCCGCGACGACGGGGTGCTGGTGTGCGTCGCGCAGGTGCGCCCCAACACGGCGCCTACGGTGCTGCTGGCCGATGCCGTCGGCTCACTGGCCGACGCCGAGCAGATGCCGCTGATGACCGCCGCATTCCAGTCGGGCACGATCGGTCGGGAAACGGGTGGGGGACAAAAGGATTCGCCCGGCCTCAAGGTGGAAGCCGTCCCGGTCCGGTACAACAACGACGTAGTGGCGGTGCTGACGCACGAGACGGCGCTGGCCGCTCGCAATGCCAGCCCGCTGGAGAGCGCGTACCTCGACTGTGCCGGTGACCTGTTGCTGATGCTGTCCGAAGGCACCTTCCCGAACGTGGGTGACCTGGCCATGTCACGCTCGAGCCCACGCGTCGGCGACGGGTTCATTCGACTCGACGAAGCCGGCAATGTCGTGTTCGCCAGCCCCAACGCGATCTCCGCGTACCACCGGATGGGACTGCCCTCCGAACTGGAAGGCCACAACCTGGTGAGCGTGACGCGGCCGCTGATCGGCGACCCGTTCGAGGCGCAGGAACTGGCCAACCACGTCAGAGACTCGCTGGTAGGCGGATCGAGCATGCGCATGGAGGTCGACGCCGGAGGAGCGGCCGTGCTGCTGCGCACACTGCCATTGGTCGTACACGGCAAGGCGGTCGGCGCGGCGGTGTTGATTCGGGACGTCACCGAGGTGAAGCGCCGCGACCGGGCGCTGCTATCCAAGGATGCAACGATCCGCGAGATCCACCATCGGGTGAAGAACAACCTGCAGACCGTCGCCGCGCTGCTGCGCCTGCAGGCCAGGCGCACCAACAACGCCGAGGGCCGCGAGGCGTTGATCGAATCCGTGCGACGGGTGTCGTCGATCGCGCTGGTGCACGACGCGCTGTCGATGTCGGTGGACGAGGAGGTCAACCTCGACGAGGTGGTCGACCGGATCCTGCCGATTATGAATGACGTTGCGACAGTGGACACTCCGATCCGCATCAACCGGGTGGGCGACCTCGGCGTTCTGGACGCCGACCGTGCGACCGCGTTGATCATGGTCATCACCGAGTTGGTGCAGAACGCGATCGAGCACGCCTTCGATTCGACCAAGCAGCAGGGGTGTGTGACGATCCGGGCGGAACGCTCAGCCCGCTGGCTCGATGTCGTCGTTCATGACGACGGCAGGGGACTGCCCGACGGTTTCAGCCTGGAGAAGTCGGACCGGCTAGGCCTGCAGATCGTGCGGACGCTGGTGTCGGCGGAGCTGGACGGTTCGCTCGGCATGCACGATGTGGCGACCGGCGGGACGGATGTGGTGTTACGGGTGCCGATCGGCCGCAAAGCGCGCCTAGCCCAGTAACCGCACAGTGTGGTCACAGATTGTGATCCATTTCGCAAAATTGACGTTTCGTGCCGCAATTCGGAGAAATTGCATTTGCACACAGTCACGGCCCCGGCAAACTTTGCCGGGGCCGTAGCCAATTTCAAAACGCCGGGGTTTGCGGTTAGACCCCGCTACGGGCCTTTGTGCGAGCGTTGCGCCGCTTCAGCGCGCGCCGCTCGTCTTCGCTCATTCCGCCCCACACGCCTGCGTCCTGGCCTGAATCCAATGCCCAGGTCAGGCACTCGGTCGTCACTGGACAGCGGTTACAGACAAGCTTCGCGTCAGCAATCTGCGCGAGCGCCGGCCCGCTGTTCCCCACAGGGAAGAACAGCTCCGGGTCCTCGTCGCGACAGACCGCCTTGTGGCGCCAATCCATTGATCCAATCTCCTTACTGTGTGCGCAGCAGGGCGCACGAGCTATTCTTCGGCTGTTAACGCGCGCGCTCGAAATGTTTCTGCACTGTTGCATCCGATGCTTTCACAGGCTGGACAGATGTCAATACTCGTGAGTTAACAAGTGGGTAATCTCACTAACGAGGGTCGTTAGCAGAACCCTCAATAGTTTGTACTACACTTAACCAATCTGCGCCCTAAACCTGCCGAGCGAAAGCCATTAATGCAGGTCAGAGGGCTGGATTGCGGGTGGCGCCACCACGCCCAGCGCATCGGGAACCGCCGTGAACGTCATCGAACGCCGCGGACCCAAGTAGTCACCGTCGATCTGACACGCCACCGGCGTGTCGCTCGTCACCCGCACCCACGCCACGTCGTCGTCGCGGATCAGATGCTTGGCTTCTATCCGTGGCCTCTTGGACACCATCCGTCGCACCAGCCCCAAATTCGCCCACACGTTCATGCTGGTGATCGCGAACACGCCAAGACCGGTCTCGAACGTAGTGCTGGCGTTCGTCCACACCGGCCGGGCGTTGGCGTACGTCCACGGGCTCGAGTTCGACACGAACGCGAAGTGCACACCCGAAACAGGCTCCCGGTTCGGTAGGTGCAGCGTCAGCGACGGCTCATTGCGGGCGCTGGCCAGCATCTCCTTGACCGCAACGCGGATGTAGCGGGAAGCGGTCACCTTGCGGCCCTTGTCGCGCTGGGCCTCGACCGCGGCCACCACGTCGCCATCCACGCCCATTCCCGCCGTGAACACGCACCAGCGCTCCCCGCAGTCCATCAACCCGATGCGGCGCCATGACTTGCGCCGTTGGTATGCCGACAGCAGGTCAACGAGCTGATTCGTCGCCTCGATCGGGTCGGAGCTGATGCCAAGTGCACGGGCGAACACATTTGCCGAGCCGCCGGGGACCATCCCGACCGCCGGGGCAGGCGCGCTGGGGCCGGCCGCCCCAAGAATCCCGTTGACCACCTCATTCACCGTGCCGTCGCCACCGTGGACGATCAGCACGTCGACGCCGTCGCGCACTGCGTCACGCGCGATCTCGATGGCATGGCCGCGATGGTCGGTATGCGTGACCGTCAGCTTCACCCGGCTCTCCAGCGCGTGGGCAAGCAGGTCGCGTCCTGCCGCAGTGGTCGACGTCGCGTTGGGGTTCACGATCAGCACGGCGCGCACGGAGTCTGAGCCTATCCGCCGGATCGGCCGGCTCGCGGTGAGCTCAGCGCGAGGCCTCATCGGTCGAGTACCACTCGTACACCCCGTCCTCGCGGGTTCGTCGCTCAATCAGTCCCTGCCACCGCAGGTAGGCCAGATGTGCGAGCGTCTCAGCCATTGCCAGATTCCATTGGAACTTCAGGAGGGCCTTGGCGACCTGAACTTCCGCGATCTCACGGACGGTGCAGGGGTGGCTGCGGATCATGGTGTGGATGGCGTCGAGCCGGCGTTGTTTGTTGCGCGTTATCGCATCGACTCGGCGTCGGCCGTCGGCGAATGCGCGGCCGTGACCTGGCATCACCAGCGTCGGGTCGCGCTCGGCGACGAGCTTGAGCGACGCCAGATAGCTGCGGAGGGGATCCCTGTCGAATCCGCGCTCGAATGTGACTGGTGGAGTGACCGCCGGTAGCAGGTGGTCGCCCGAGAAGAGGAGTCTGTCTGTCGGCGACCAGAGGCAGATATGACCGAGTGAGTGACCGGGAGTGTGGAGGACCTCCCACTGACGTGTGCCGATAGCGAGGACCTCGCCCCCGTTCAGGCGGGTGGAGGCTTCGACCACCGAATGGAGGTACGGCAGCCAGGCGACGAGTGTGTCGGCGAAACCGGGCAACTCGGACTTGGGCACCCCGTGGTCACTGTAGGTGTCGCGCTTTCGCGCCTGGGCGGTCTCAGGATGCCGGTACTTTTCACAGTCCAGATCGGTCATGGCGTGCATGAGCAGCTCGGCGCCGGTCAGTTCCATCAGTCTCCCGGCCATGCCGTAATGGTCGATATGAGCGTGGGTGACGATGATTCGTGCGATGTCTTCGAGCACGTAGCCTCGCGTGTTGAGCGCGTGACGCAGTATGGACAACCCGTCGTCGGGCTCGCCGGGATGCCACATGCCGCAGTCCACCAGCGTCACGGAGTCGCCGTCTTCGATGATGTAGACGTTGACGCTCTCGATGTGGTTGATACCGATGGGCATCGTGGCCAATCCGATGCCGTCGGGTTGGATTTGGCCACGCAATTCTGGCGCGGTCGCCGTCACCGTATTCGGCTCACTCATGCATCCGCTCGAGGAGCGTGAACCAGATGGTGACCTCAACGTCGAACACCGGCCCCGAGTCGGTGAGGTCGCCACTGATCTTGGTGACCTCGAAGCGAGTGATCCCCTCGAGCGTGGTGTACGCCCGGTCTATGGCCTCGTGGACGGATGCTTCGATCGTGGGGCCTGATCCTGCGATGTTGATGGACTTCCGCACCGCCATCGTGACCTCCTGCGGGGTAGGTGAGTTCTCGGCTCGCTGCGTCCATGGTGGATTGCGGTCGACGCTCATGCCGATTGTTTTCCGCTGATCGGGAGCGGGCGAGCGGGGAGATCACCCCGGCCGCGACCGGCCGCCGCGGAAGGCCGCGTTGACGTGGCGTTGACGGCGCGTCGATGATGCCACCCATGGCGATGGAGCTGAAGGTGGACACGGACGCGGAGGAAGTCGGGTTCGACGCGGGCCGGCTCGAGCGGATCGACCGGCACTTCGCCCGTTATGTGGACGAGGGTCAGTTGCCCGGCTGGCTGATCGTGGTCACCCGTCGCGGCAGGGTCGCGCACCTGTCTCGGTACGGGCACGCCGATGTCGAGGCCGGGCGGCCGGTCGAGGTCGACACGCTGTGGCGCATTTTCTCGATGACCAAGCCGGTCACCTCCGTCGCGGCGATGATGCTCTTCGAAGAGGGCGCCTTCGACCTGACCGATCCGATCGCCCGGTGGTTGCCCGAGTTCGCGAAACCGCAGGTCTATGTCAAGGGCTCTGCCCTCAACCCGCTCACCGGGCCGGCGACCGAACCGATCCGATTGTGGCACCTGCTCACCCATACCTCGGGCCTGACCTACGGGTTCCACCACGCGCATCCCGTCGACGCGATGTACCGCGCCGCCGGCTTCGAATGGGGCACGCCGCCAGGACTCGATCTGGCCGGGTGCGTCGAGCAGTGGGCGCAGTTGCCACTGGTGTTCCAGCCGGGCAGCGAATGGAACTATTCGGTCTCTTCGGACGTGCTCGGCAGGCTGATCGAAATCGTGTCCGGGCAACCGCTTGATGAGTTCTTCAGGCAGCGGATCTTCGCCCCGCTCGGCATGAACGACACATCGTTCGGTACCGAGGCCGAGGATCTCGCTGCGCTGTACGTGCCGCAGCCGGGGACGAAGAAGGCGGTCCGGCACGACGCGTTCGGCGCGGTCGGCCAGGGCCGCCCGCAGTGCCTGTTGGGCGGCGGCGGCTTGGTGTCCACGGCATCGGACTACCACCGGTTCA
>DASQCE010000213.1:0-6816 GCA_035634855.1 Mycobacterium sp. | reverse complement strand
CGGGTTTTCAACGTGGAGCTAAGGGGACTCGAACCCCTGACCCCCACACTGCCAGTGTGGTGCGCTACCAGCTGCGCCATAGCCCCGTGAAGTTGTGCCCATCGAAGTTACACCACCTGCGGTTCCCGTTCAAAACCGCTGGTCAGGGGAGTTCGCCGCCGACCTCTGGGCCGAGTGCACGGGCCGGCGTGTGCTCGGTTGTCGGAAGCACCCGGGTCTCGGGTGCCAGGACCCAACCGACCGCCCCGAGCAGCAGAATGGCCCCGCTGATCACAAAGGCGGCGCCGAACGTCAGATGCTGGGCGATCTCGCCGACCGCCAACGACCCGACGATCGCACCGAAATCGGCCATCATCTGATACGTCGCGACGGCGGTCCCGCCGCGGGCCTTGCCGCCGATGATGTCCGCGACGGCAGCCTGCTGCGGCGAGGTGAACATGCCCGCGGCCGCACCGGCCACCAGCGCGCCCGCCAAGAACAGCGTCAGCGACGAGGCCAGGCCTACCAGCACCGTCGCCACCCCGGACACGGCAAGGCCCACGATCAGCAATGTGCGCCGCCCGATGCGATCCGACAGATAGCCGCTCGGGATGACGGCCGCCACATTGCCGACCGCGAACGTCGCCAGCGCAAGACCCGCGACGCGCGGCCCTCGATGCAGTACCTCTGTGACGAACAACGGCACCAAAGCAATGCGCAAGCCGAACACCGACCAGCCCGTCGCGAAGTTGGAAAACAGCGCCGACCAATACGCCCTGTTGCGCAACGCAATCCGTAGCGTCACCGGTTCTTCGGTGTCCTTCGTGGGTGCCGCCACCGACGAATGCCTGAGGTTGACGAACACCACGCCCGCTGCCACCAGGAGTGCGACACCGTAGATCGCGAACGGCGCGGCCAGACCTAGCCCCGCGGTCAAGCTGCCGAGCACCGGACCACCGACCGAGCCGATCAGGAAAGCGCTCGAAAACAATCCGGCGACCCGACCACGGGCATCCGGAGGCGAGATCCTGATCATCAGCCCCAGCGAGGAGACCGTGAACATCGCGGAACCGAAGCCACCGAGCGAGCGGAACAGCAACAACTGCCAGTACGTCTGGGCGAAGGCACACGCACCCGTGGACACCGCGACGATCAGCAGTCCGCTCACATAGACACGCCGCTCCCCCATTTTCTGGACGAACAGGCCACTCGCCGGCGCGGACACCAACCGCATCAGCGAGAAAGCGGTGATGACGAACGTGGCGGCGCTGATGCTCACGCCGAAGTTGCGCGCGTACTGCGGCAGCACCGGCGAAACGACGCCATAGCCGAGGGCGACCACCACGTTTGCGGTGATCAGCACCCAGACTTCGCTCGGGAGTTTCGGCTTTACGTCAGCCGAACTCCCGCCGTCCTGCTCCTCGCGTTCGCAGTCACCCTCCGCGACAGAACTCACGATATGACTGAATTCACCACGTCTTTAGCCGCTTGCTGCACCTCCGCGAGATGCTCGGGACCCTTGAACGACTCCGCGTAGATCTTGTAGACGTCCTCGGTGCCCGACGGCCGTGCCGCGAACCACGCGTTTTCCGTCGTCACCTTCAGACCGCCCAGCGGGGCGCCGTTGCCCGGCGCAGTGGTCAGCTTGGCGGTGATCGCCTCGCCCGCCAGTTCGGTCGCGGTCACCTGCTCCGGTGACAGCTTCGCCAGCCGGGCCTTCTGTTCCCGGTCCGCCGGCGCGTCGATGCGGGCATACGTCGGCGCACCGTACTTCTCGGCAAGCGCGTCGTACCGCTGCGACGGCGTCTGTCCCGTCACCGCAAGAATCTCCGACGCCAGTAGCGCCAGGATGATGCCGTCCTTGTCGGTGGTCCACGTCGACCCGTCGCGGCGCAGGAAGGACGCGCCCGCGCTCTCCTCACCGCCGAAACCGATGGTGCCACTGATCAATCCGTCGACGAACCACTTGAACCCGACCGGCACCTCGAGCAACTTGCGGCCCAACCCCGCGACGACGCGGTCGATGATCGACGAGCTGACGGCGGTCTTGCCCACCGCCGTCGAACCCGGCCAGTCCGGCCGGTTGGTGTACAGATACTCGATGGCCACCGCGAGGTAATGGTTCGGGTTCAGCAGGCCGCCGTCGGGGGTGACAATGCCGTGGCGGTCGGAGTCGGCGTCGTTGCCGGTGCCGATCTGGTAGGAGTCGCGGTTGGCGATCAGCGACGCCATCGCGTTGGGCGAGCTGCAGTCCATCCGGATCTTGCCGTCGGTGTCGAGCGTCATGAACCGCCACGTCGCGTCGACGAGCGGATTGACCACCGTCAACTGCAGGCCGTGGCGTTCGGCGATCGCGCCCCAGTAGTCGACGCTGGCCCCGCCCAGCGGGTCCGCGCCGATACGAATGCCCTCGGCGCGGATCGCGTGCACGTCGACGACGTTCGGCAGATCCTCGACGTAGGCGTCCATGTAGTCGTGGCGCTGCGCGGTCTGCTGCGCACGGGCCAGCGGCACGCGCTTCACGCCCTTGAGCCCGTCACGCAGAAGCTCGTTCGCCCGCTTGGCGATCACGCCTGTCGCGTCGGTGTCGGCGGGTCCGCCGTTGGGCGGGTTGTACTTGAAGCCGCCGTCGCGTGGCGGGTTGTGCGACGGCGTCACCACGATGCCGTCGGCCAGATCGCCGTCACGGTCCCGGTTGAACGTCAGGATCGCGTGGCTGACCGCCGGCGTCGGGGTGTAGCGGTCGGCCGAATCGATCATCGCGACAACCTCATTGGCGGCCAGTACCTCCAGCGCCGAGGCCCACGCCGGCTCCGAGAGTGCATGGGTGTCGCGACCGATGAACAACGGTCCGGTGGTGCCCTGCTCCGCCCGGTACTCGACGATCGCCTGCGTGGTCGCCAGGATGTGTGCCTCGTTGAACGCGGCGTCGAGGCTGGACCCGCGATGCCCTGACGTGCCGAACGCCACCTGCTGATCGACGTTGTCCGGGTCGGGTTCGACGGTGTAATAGGCCGTTACTACCTGGGCCACATCAATGAGGTCTTCGGGTTGCGCCGGCTGGCCGGCACGTGGATTCGCAGCCATGTCCCCGATTCTGCTCCTGTGAGAGCCGCGTCGTACGCCGGACCGAAAGGTGGACGGCGATACTTTGGCTCATGTTCAGCTTCGACGGCCGAGAGCTGGCCGCGGTGTTCGTCGGCGGCGCGCTGGGCACCCTCGCGCGTGCGGCGCTCGCAACTCTTGCCGCACCCGACCCGGGGCGATGGCCGTGGCCGACCTTCACCGTCAACATCGTCGGCGCATTCCTGCTGGGCTACTTCACCACCCGGTTGCTCGAGCGGTTGCCGGTGTCGAGCTATCGGCGTCCGCTGCTGGGCACCGGGCTCTGCGGTGGCCTGACCACGTTCTCGACGATGCAGGTCGAACTCGTCAAGATGCTCGAGCACCACCATTGCGGCTTGGCCGTCGGCTACGCCGCAGCAAGCATCGCCGCCGGACTGCTCACCCTGTATCTCGCCACCACGCTGGTGCGGCGCACCCGGATCCGCGCATGACGGTCGCGGTCTGGGCCGGCGTCGTCGTGATCGGTGGCGTCGGCGCGGTGCTGCGATTCCTCGTCGACCGCACGGTGTCGGGGCGGGTGGCCGGGTCGTTTCCGTACGGCACGTTGGTGGTCAATCTCAGCGGTGCGCTGCTGCTCGGCTTCCTGTCCGGTGTGGCGCTCAGCCCGCACCTCGCGTTGCTGGCGGGCACGGCATTCGTCGGCTCGTACACGACCTTCTCGACCTGGATGCTGGAGACCCAGCGACTCGGCGAGGAACGTCAGCTGCGGCCCGCCGTCGCCAACATCGTCGTCAGCCTGGTGCTAGGTCTGGCGGCCGCCTCGCTCGGCTTGTGGATCGGAGGCCTCCTGTGAGTGACGAGTACCTCAAGCTGACCGCCTACTTCGCCGAACGTCTGCGCAGCGGCGACCGCTTCCTCGCCGATGCGCTGCTCGATCTCTACGGTGAGAGTTCAGTGGCCACCAGCGTCGTGCTGCGCGGCATCGCCAGCTTCGGCCCACACCATGAGCTACGCAGCGACCAGTCGCTGAGCGCGTCGGAGGATTCACCCATCGCGATCGCCGCGGTCGACCGCGCCGACAAGATCGCTCCGCTCGCCGACCGTGCCGTCGAGATGACGACCCGCGGGCTCGTGACGCTCGAGCGCGCGCGGTTGCTCGTCGGGCCCGATGCGTCGGCGCGGCCGGACACGGTCAAACTCACCGTCTACGTCGGGCGTCAGGACCGGGTATCGGGACAACCCGCCCACCACGCCGTGTGCGAGGTGCTGCGCAGCCACGGATTCGCCGGAGCCTCAGTCTTTCTCGGCGTCGACGGCACCAAGCACGGACAACGCCAGCGTGCCCGGTTCTTCAGTCGCAACGTCGACATTCCCGTCATGATCATCGCGGTCGGCACCGGCGCCCAGTTGGACAACGTGGTGCCCGAACTGCGGGCGCGGCTGCCAGCGCCATTGATGACGATCGAGCTGCCAGCGCCATTGATGACGATCGAACGGGCACAGCTGTGCAAGCGCGATGGCCAACTCCTGGCCCGCCCGACCGCCCTGCCTGCCAACGACGGCGACGGGCACCCACTGTGGCAAAAGCTGATGATCTACACCTCGGAGGCCACCCTGCATGACGGTGTGCCGATCCACCGCGCCATCGTCCAGCGGCTATTCGACTCACAGACGGCCAACGGCGCAACGGTGCTACGGGGCATCTGGGGGTTCCACGGCGACCACAAACCGCACGGCGACAAGATGTTTCAGCTCACCCGCCAGGTGCCGGTGACCACGATCGTCGTTGACAGCCCCGAGCGCATCGCTGCGAGCTTCGACATCATCGATAACCTCACCGCTCGGCACGGATTGGTCACCAGCGAGCTGGTGCCCGCACTGGTGTCGAGCGACGGCGGCGAGCGCCGAGGCGGGACCGCACTGGCCCGCTACGACTACTGACCGTCGTAGAGGTAAGCCACCTCCCTTCGAGGCGAAAGGCTGATGTTTCGCCGACCCCCGTTGCGGGGAGCCTTCTGCTATGGACGAAGTGCTGGAACGCGAATTGAAATGGGACGTCGACGAGCATTTCGCGGTCCCCCGCCTCGACGATATCGTCGCCGGAAGCGACGTGGAACGCAGCACCGTCACGCTCAACAGCGCCTACTACGACACCGCCGACGGCGACCTACAGACCCACGGTGTGCTGCTGCGGCGGCGCGAAGGCGATGACGACACCGGCTGGCAGCTCAAGGTGCCCGACGCCGAGGGACGCGTCGAGATCCGCACGGGGCTGTCCGACACCCCGCCGGCGGAGTTGACCGACGCCCTGACCGGCATGCGGCTGGGCAAGCCGTTGGTCAATGTGGCGACGATCCGCACCACGCGCGACCGGTATCGGATCACCGACCCCAGGCGTCATCGACTCTGCGCCGAGGTCGCCGACGACCATGTGCGCGCATCGATCGACGATCGGCTGCTGGCGTGGCGCGAGATCGAAGTCGAGCTGGGACCCGCCGCCCGCTCCGTGCCACATCGGCTCACCAAACGGCTGATCGAGGCAGGCGCCAAACCCGGCCGCTATCCGTCCAAGCTCGCCCGAGTCTCGCGCACGACGCGACCCAAAGCCTCGGGCGGAACCGCCGCGGGCCGGGCCGTGGCGAGAAACCTGACGGAGCAGATCGACAACATCTTCGACGGCGACCTCGGCCTGCGCCGCGGCAGCGACCCCATTCATGACACGCGGGTCGCGATCCGCCGGCTGCGCAGCACCGTGCGCGTATTCGGCAAGCTGATGGACCGGTCGGCCATCGGACACGTCGACGACGAACTCAAGTGGTACGCGGGACTGCTCGGCGACGTGCGCGATTGTCAGGTGCAACGCCGCCGGTTCCAGGAGGCGCTGGACCAATTGGCGCCCGAGCTCGTTCTCGGGCCGGTCGCCGGCCGGATCAACACCGATCTGCAGTCAGATCAACTGCGGGCGCGCAAGGTCGTCGGGGAGACGATGGACTCGCAGCGATACCTCGACCTGCTTGCGACGCTGCAGCGGTGGCGCACCGAGCCGCCGCTGACCGAGCCGCCGACCCTCAAGGCGGTGAACAAGCGGGCCCGCCGCGCCGCGCGCAAGGCCGATCGGCGGCTGACCGAGGCCATCGAGGCGGGTGACGGCGCGCTGCTGCACCGTGCCCGCAAGGCCGCCAAGCGCGCCCGATACGCGGCCGAATTGCGCGTGCCCGTCGACAAGCGCGCGAAGAAAACGGTCAAGCACTACAAGCGGATTCAGACGGTGCTCGGCGACCACCAGGATTGCGTCGTCGCGTGCGACGTGCTGCGCAGGCTGGCAATCACCGCAGGAACGACCCCGGGCGAGAACGGCTTCGCCTACGGCCTGCTGTATGCCCGGGAGCAGCAGGCCGCCGAGGCCGCACGAACGGCGGTGCGGGAACTGGTGGGCTAACGCACAGCCGACATCCACTTGTCGGCAAGCGCCGATACCCAGCCGGCTGCGGCATCGGCATCGTCCGGCGGGCCATCGACGATGACGAGTTCGTTGACTCCGTGATCTGCGAGCGGGCGGACGTCGTCGACCTTCAGGTCGCGCAGGGCCACGGCCAGGCGAACTTCGGTGAGGTCGCGTCCGCTTTCCCCGCACAGCCGCTGGAGGAAATCGATCCGCTCGGCGGCTTCCCGCACACCGTCGAGATTGAACCCGTACCAGCCGTCGCCCCACGCGACGACCCGGCGCAGCGCCGCGTCGCTGTTGCCGCCGAGCACGATCGGAATGCCGCT
>DASQCE010000212.1:0-4137 GCA_035634855.1 Mycobacterium sp. | reverse complement strand
AAGGGATCGAACCGTGAGCGATGCTCGGCTGTTTACCAGTGAGTCGGTAACCGAGGGCCACCCCGACAAGATCTGTGACGCCATCAGCGACTCGGTGCTCGACGCGTTGCTCGCGCAGGATCCCAAGTCGCGTGTCGCGGTCGAGACCATGGTGACCACGGGTCAGGTCCACGTTGCGGGTGAGGTCACCACGTCGGCCTACGTCGACATTCCCACGATCGTCCGTGAGCGCATCCTCGAGATCGGCTACGACTCGTCGACGAAGGGCTTCGACGGCGCGTCGTGTGGCGTGAACATCGCGATCGGCGCGCAGTCGCCCGACATCGCCCAGGGCGTCGACACCGCCTACGAGACACGCGTCGAGGGCGAACAGGACCCGCTGGACGCTCAGGGCGCGGGCGACCAGGGCCTGATGTTCGGCTACGCGATCAAGGACACCCCTGAGCTGATGCCGCTGCCGATCGCGCTGGCCCACCGGCTGTCGCGCAGGCTGACCGAGGTGCGCAAGAACGGCGTGCTGGATTACCTGCGGCCCGACGGCAAGACCCAGGTCACTGTGCAATACGACGGCACCACGCCGGTGCGCCTCGACACCGTCGTCCTCTCGACGCAGCACGCCGCGGGCATCGACCTCGACGCCACCCTGACCCCGGACATCCGGGAGAAGGTCGTCAACACCGTGCTGGCGGACCTCAACCACGACACCATGGACACCTCCGACTTCCGGCTGCTGGTCAACCCGACCGGAAAGTTCGTGCTCGGAGGCCCGATGGGCGACGCAGGCCTGACCGGCCGCAAGATCATCGTCGACACCTACGGCGGATGGGCCCGCCACGGCGGCGGCGCGTTCTCCGGCAAGGATCCGTCCAAGGTGGACCGTTCGGCCGCGTATGCGATGCGCTGGGTAGCCAAGAACATCGTCGCCGCCGGCCTGGCCCAGCGGGTCGAGGTGCAGGTCGCCTACGCGATCGGCAAGGCGGCGCCAGTCGGCCTGTTCGTGGAGACGTTCGGCAGCGAGACGGTCGACCCCGCCCGGATCGAGAAGGCCATCACCTCGGTCTTCGACCTGCGGCCCGGCGCGATCATCCGCGACCTGGACCTGCTGCGCCCGATCTACGCGCAGACCGCCGCGTACGGCCACTTCGGCCGCACCGACATCGAGCTGCCGTGGGAGCAGACCAACAAGGTCGACGAGCTGAAGGCTTCGGTCTGACGACGACTGCGGGGCGAGGAACGAGCCCCGCTGAGGAGTCAGACGCGACAAACACCGTCTGACGACACCGGGCCAAGGCTCAGATCCGCCGATTCGCCAGTACCGGAAGTGACCGGCGTACGGCGCCTACCGTGTCGAGCTCGAGGTCGACCGTCAGTAACTCGGGTTCAGCGCCCAGCGATCCGGGCACGCCTCCATCGGGCGGCGCGATGAGGCTGTGGCCTACACCCCGCGGGGCTGAACCGCGGTAGTCAACGGGCGATGCCTGGTCACACGCCGGGACGAAGGTCGTTGTGTCGAGCGCGCGGGCACGGGCGAGGAGTTCCGAGTGGTCGACCTTGCCCGGGCCTGCTCCCCACGATGCCGAGATGACGTGGAGTTGTGCACCGTTGTCGGCCATCGTCTGGAATAGCCCCGGGAACCGCAGGTCGTAACAGATCGCGAAACCGACTCGAATACCGGCAATGTCGACGACCATGCCCGACGGCTCCATCGAGTCGGTTGATGTCACCGCGCTGCTCAACGCCGGCTACGCCGGACGTAACCAGGCCAAGTTGCATCGCACATCGCCGAGCTGGCAGCCCTGGGCGTACCCGCCCCTACTACCACCCCGCGCTCTACCCGATCTCGCCGTATCTGGCCCAGCAGACCGATCGGGTCTACGTGCAACACGGTCGGACCTCCGGCGAAGCCGAGTGGGCGATGATCATCACCGACAACGACGTATTGATCACCGCCGCGTGCGACCACACCGATCGCGACCTCGAGGTGCACAGCGGTGGAGCAAGAACGCAGCGCCCGACGTACTCGGTAGCAAGGCATGGCGGCTTTCGGACATTGCCGACCGACTCGACGACATCGCACTCGAGGCGTGGGTAGGCCACGGAGACACCATCGAGCTGATCCAGCAAGGTACGCTCGGCGATCTCCTCGCGCCCAGGTACTGGCTCGACGTTCTCACCGAGCGTGGCGACGCGCGCCCCGGCACCGTTTTGATCTCCGGGACGATCTCAATGCTGCACGGTGTCAACCAGTTTGCGGACACCTGGAAGGTTGCGATGACTGATCCCGCCACCCAGGACGTAATCGGCGTCGAATATCAAACGGTACGGATGCCCGAGTCGATCGGCTGAGCATGGCGCCGAAGTTCTGCGCGCAGCTTCGGCGCTAGGCGCTGAAGATGTAGTCGTTGAGCGGGAAGCGGCGGCTGCGCCAGTACGCCTCGACGGTACTGGCGGGCCGCAGCGGCACGTCGTCGTTCTTGTCGAAGTAGTAGCTGTTGGCGAGCCGGCAGCTGTCCTGCCAGAAGATCTGCCGGTGCCGCTTGCGCATCATCTCGGCGAAGTAGCGGTCGTTGGCCTCCTGGGTCACTTCGACGCGACTGGCATTGCGGCGGTGGGCCCGCTTCAGGCAGCGCACGATGTGGTGCGTCTGCGCCTCGATCAGCGCGAAGTAAGAGGACCCGACGTAGCCGTACGGTCCGAACACCGTGAAGAAATTCGGGAAGCCGGGCACACTCACGCCTTCGTAAGCCTGGAGTCGGTGGTCATCCCAATAGCGGCTCCACGACCGGCCGCCAGGCCCGGTAACCGGATACGTCGGCATGTCGTCGGTGTCCATAACCTTGAAGCCGGTCGCCAGGATCAGCACATCGACGTCGTGGTTCTCGCCGTCCTCGGTGGCCACCCCGGAACCGGTGATCTTGTCGATCGGCTCGGTGACCAGCCGGACGTTGTCGCGGTTGAACGTCGAAAGATACGTGTTGTGGAACCCGGGCCGCTTGCAGCCGACGGCGTAGCGCGGCGTGAGCTTGTCGCGCATCTCCGGGTCGTCGACCTCCTTGCGCAGATAGGCCTCGCCGACCTTCGACATGTTCTTTGCCATCGGGTTTACCGTGAAGTACTGCGCCGCCAGAGGGAACGTCAGCTCGACGTAGGCCTGGCTGAGGAACCGCTGGATAGTCTTGCCGCCCGGAAGGCGCATCACGCGGCGCGACGACGGCGGCAACGGCACGTCGAACTTGGGGAAGCACCAGATCGGCGTGCGCTGAAAAACAGTGAGGTGCTTGACGATTGGCGCGATCTCGGGGATCACCTGGACCGCCGAAGCGCCCGTTCCGATGATCGCGACGCGCTTGCCGGTCAGGTCCTGGTCGTGGTCCCAGCGCGCGGTGTGCATGGTGAGACCGGCGAATGAGTCGACGCCGTCGATGTCGGGGAGTTTGGGCGTGATGAGCACCCCACTGGCGTTGACGAGGAACCTGGCGGTGACCTCGCCGCCGGGGTCGGTGCGGATGTGCCACAGGTCCTGTGTCTCGTCGAAGTCGGCGCCGAGCACCTTGGTCTTGAACCTGATCTTGCGGCGCAGGCCGTATTTGTCGACGCAGTGCTCGGCGTAGGCCCTCAATTCGTGCCCGGGCGCGTAGGTGCGTGACCAGTTCGGGCTCTGCTCGAAGGAGAACTGGTAAGAGAACGACGGGATGTCAACGGCGATACCGGGATAAGTGTTCCAGTACCAGGTGCCCCCCGGCCCGCCGCCGGCCTCGATCACCAGGTAGTCGGTCAGGCCCGACTTGTCGAGCTTGATGGCGGTGCCGATGCCGGAAAAACCGGCGCCGACGATGACAGTGTCGAAATCGGTCACTGGCTTCATCTATCAGTACTCCTCACGTCCGCGGGCCCCTCACGTCGGTGGGCGATGACGTGCAGTCCGTGCTTCGGCCGCAACGTCAGCGTTGCTTCGAGTTCTACCGGATAGGTGGGGCACACGTCTAATGTGGGCTGCACCGACACCTCGACGTTCTGCCACGCGTTCAAACGCTGGCGCGGAGTCCCGCCCGGCGCGTACCCGCGCACCGGCTAGGACGTCGGCCACCGGCCGTCAGCCTTGGCGGCGTCGACCACGCGCTGGCCGGGTTGCCGCAT
>DASQCE010000211.1:0-7686 GCA_035634855.1 Mycobacterium sp. | reverse complement strand
ACCCGGCACCGCACACCCAGCTTCCGCAGCCGCGCTGCCAACGCGCCGGTTGCACTGTCGTAATTGTCCATCCGCGCCGGGCGGCCGGTCCGCAACACCGTCCCAGCGACATTGTCGCCCTCCAAGGCGACCCGTTCGCCGAGCGCAACGTGGGGCTCTGCGGACGCGACGTAGGAAGCGATGATGACGGCCGAATCGTCGGCCTCGTAGCGCAACACCTCCGCGCAATCCACCTCCAGGCAACGGGCCATCTCCTCGGCCACCGCCGCGAACACCTGCGGTGGTCTCGCACCACGCGCGACCAGTGTGGCCACCCGCCGCAACGCGGCCTGCTGAGCGGCGAGCACAGCGGTCTCGCGCGCCCGCGCCCGCGCCGCGTTTGCGACGAGGTTCGTCAACAGTGCGACCACCAGAAAGACCCCGACGACCAAAGCGTTCTCCAGGTCGAATGAGAAATGAAGAATTGGCCAGTCATCAACATAAGCGAGTGCCAGTGCGCTGAACACAGATGTCGCCACCGCGAGCCACCGGCTCCATATCATCGAAATAGCCACTACACCAAGCAGATACAGCGACTCGCAGCGTTCCTTCGGCATCAACTCCATCAGAAGCACGACCGCAACCGTTTCGACCGCAATCAAACCCGCCGCTGCCGCGGCGCCCAGGACAGTCGAACGGCGCTTCATGAACATCTGAGCATTGGCGTGACAACTACGCGGTGTCGGCCGAGTGCAGCAATCAGCTGAGCCACGTCCTGTCGGCGCGAACTGGCCGGCCAGACCGCCCATGTGCGCCACACGATCGGATCGCCGACAAGTGGAGAGACGGGGTCGGCGAACTCGCTGATGCATTCCTCGGTGTCCGCCGGCAGCGGCTCGGATCGCCGTGCCAGGAAGATCTTCATGCGCGGCGCTCCTCGCGGTTGTCCTCTGCGCCAGCCAGATACCGCTCGACATCCAGCGCGGCGATGCAACCGCTGCCGGCAGCGGTAATCGCCTGTCGGTAGCTGTGATCGACGAGGTCGCCGCATGCAAAGACGCCCGAAAGGTGCGTGCGGGAGGACGGTGATTGTGTCACGACGTAGCCTGCGTCATCGAGGGCCACCTGCCCGCGCACGAGTTCGTTGCGGGGGTCGTGGCCGATCGCGATGAACACTCCTGTCACTGGCAATGTCGAGCGTTGATCGGTGAGTGTGTCGCGTACGATGAGCCCGTCGACCTGCCCGGTACCGGTGACGTCTTCGGCCACGCTGTCCCAACGGAATTCGATCGATGGGTTGGCGAAGGCCCGCTTCTGCATGATCTTGGACGCTTTCAGCGCGGCCCGGCGGTGAACGACAGTCACGCGCTCGGCGAATCGCGTCAGGAAAATCGCTTCCTCGAGCGCGGAGTCACCGCCGCCGACCACGGCGATGTTCTGCTCCCCGAAGAAGAATCCGTCACAGGTCGCGCACCAGGACACGCCCCGGCCGGACAGGCGCTCTTCATTGGGCATGCCCAGAGACCGATAAGCCGAACCCATCGCGAGAATGACCGCTCTGGCCTGGTAGCGGTCGCCATCGGCGGTGACGGTCTTGACCCTGCCAGCCAGGTCGACTGCGGTGATATCGGTGGTGATCAGTTCGGCCCCAAAATGCTGGGCTTGCTTGCGCAGCGTCTCCATCAGCTCCGGGCCTTGAATTCCTTCGGCGAAACCAGGAAAGTTCTCGACCATCGTGGTCCGCATGAGAGCGCCACCGTATTGGGTGCCTTCGAACACCAGCGGGTTGAGGTTGGCGCGCGCGGCGTAGATCGCCGCGGTGTACCCCGCCGGTCCCGCACCGATGATGATGGCCTCGCGGATTGGTTGCATCGGTTCTCCTGTGATTAGACGGTGTCCTGCCGGTGGTCGGTGGCCTTCAGCCAGGCGCGGATCTCGCTGCTGTGTTCGCCGAGACGGGGCGCCCGGGTTCGGTAACTCACCGGCGTGGCCGACAGGTTGATCGGGCTAGCGACTTGGAGTCCGAGCCCGTCGCCGTCGTCGGTGCGGCGGATCGGTGCCAGGCCGAGGCGGGTGGCCAGGGTGAAGGCTTCGGCCATGGTGTTGACGGTGCCGGCCGGAATCCCCTTGTCGGTCAACGCATCTGCCCATTGCGACGCGGGCGCGGCGGCCAGTGCGCGTTCGAGGTGTTCACGCAGTGCGTGTCGGTGGCGGACCCGGGCCTCGTTGTTGGCGAACTGCTCGTCGTAGGTGAGTTCGGGGGTGTTGATGACCGCGCACAGCTGGGAGAACTGCCTGTCGGTGCCCACCGCCAGCACGAGCGTCCCCGCACCGGTGGCGTAGGTGTCGTACGGAGCGATGCTGGGGTGGGTGTTGCCGATGGCGTGCGGAACTATGCCCGCGAGAACATATCCGGAGGACTGGTTGGCCGAAGCGCTCAGCAGCGCCGACAGCAGGTTGACCTCGACGTGCTGGCCCACACCAGATTTGACGCGCTCTTGCAGGGCGGCCAGGATTCCCACAGTGGCGAACAGGCCGGCGAGCACGTCGACGAGCGCGACTCCGACCTTGGTCGGGGAGTTGTCGTCCGGGCCGGTGATGCTCATCAGCCCGCCGAGTGCCTGCACGAGCAGGTCGTAGCCGGCGAGCTCGCGACCGGCGGCGGCGCCGAAGCCGGAGATGCTGCAGTAGACGAGTTCAGGATTGGCCGACCGCAGGGTGGGTTCGTCCAAACCGAGCCGCGTCATGACACCGGGGCGGAAATTCTCCACCACGACGTCGGCGTGTTCCGCCAGTGTCCGCGCGGCCCGCAGGTCCTCGGGGTCGGTCAGATCCAGCACAACGCTGCGCTTGTTGCGGTTGACGCCCAGGTAGTAGGTGCTGTGATCGTCGACGAACGGAGGACCCCAGGCCCGGGTGTCGTCACCCTCGGGCCGTTCCACTTTCACGATATCCGCGCCCAAATCGCCGAGTGTCATCGTGGCGAACGGACCGGCCAGCACGCGGGAGAAGTCCGCGACCAGCAGCCCCGACATGGGCGATAGGTCGGTCACATTGCCTCCTTGGATTGCGTCGTCGCCGCCAGTTGTGCCGGAGCGCTGATGATTTCGGCTGAACTGGGCGCGGACACGTCGGTGTGGAGGCGCGCATCGGTGCGGGTGCGCAGTAGCGCGGTCGCGACCGCCCCGATCACGGCGATCCCGAACATGTAGGCAGCGATGCCGGATCCACGGTTGTCATGGTGGTAGAGCGCGAGCGCGATCAGGGGGGCGGTTGCGCCGGCCATCACCGAGGACAGCTGATATCCCAGCGATACGCCGCTGTATCGCACCCGAGTGCCGAAGGATTCGGCCAGCAGTGCGCCCTGTGGTCCGTGGCACATGGCGTGGGCGATGAACGAGATCGCGATAGCGGCGAAGACCAGGGTCGCGGCTCCAGTGTTGAGCAGGGCGTAGTACATCCATGCCCACACGGCCAGCAAGACCAGGGCCGTGAAGTAGACGCGGCGGCGCCCGACGCGGTCGGACAGGTAGCCGAACAACGGCATTGCGAACACCGAAATGGCGGCGCCAGTCATCACCGCGACGGTGACGAACGACTGTTCAAGGTGCAGTTGCTGTTTGGCGAACGCGAAGATGAATACGGCGAAGATGTAGAAGGCGGCCAAGTCGGGGGCCGAAAGCAGTGCGCATAACCCGATTTCACGCCAGTTGCGGCGGACGACGTCCCGCAACGGGTTGACCGCGATCTTTCGTGTGGCGGCTACCTGGCTGAAGGCGGGGCTTTCCACGACGCGCCTGCGGATGTAGATGCCAACGCCGAACATCACCACGCTGAGTAGAAACGGCACCCGCCATCCCCACGTCATGAACTGCTGATGCGGCATGCATACCATGGTCAAAGCGATGGCACCGTTCGCGAGAAGCAAGCCGATTGGTACAGCGGCTTGGGGCCAGGCGGCGGCAAGCCCTCGCCGGTTGGGTTTGGCCCATTCCATGGCCAGAAGGACCGACCCTCCCCATTCGCCGCCGACGCCCAGCCCTTGCACGAATCGCAAGGCCACCAGCAGCACACCGCTCCAGGCGCCGATCTGGTGATAACTGGGGACCAGCCCGATCAGCACGGTGCCGACCGCCATCAGCGAGAGGGTGACCATCAATGTCGTCTTGCGGCCGAGTTTGTCGCCGTAGTGCCCGAAGACCGCACCGCCGATGGGCCGCGCGACGAATCCGAAGGCGAACGTCGCAAAGGACTGCAGGATGCCCGCATAGGTGTTGGAGGCGGGGAAAAACACCGTCGGGAAGACGACACCGGCCATACACCCGTAGAGAAAGAAATCGTAGTACTCGATGGAGGTTCCGACCGTGCTGGCCACGATGGCGCGGCGCCGTTGACGGCCGATCTCCACCCCTTGCGGAGCGTTCGGAGGTGACGACATTGCCACCCTCCCTTCAATGAGGAGTGCGTTGAAAGCTGCTCGGGCGGTGAGGATTTAAGATGTACTAGGCCGAGGGCGCTTGCTGCGGGACGTGGTTTATCGGCGCGGTGGCGAACCAGATGGCGCGTGCCTGCGACGCGGCTTCTACGGCGCGGCCGTCGAGCTGTTCGAGGGTCAGGCTGCTGATCGGGTGGCTGACCACCACCAGCTGCAGGTCGGCCATGCCGCGGGCCTCGCGCTGCAGGCGCGCTTCGTGCTCGAACTCGGTGGTCACGATCACCGCGGTGGGCAGCCCGGCCTGTTCAAGGCGGACACCGTCGTTCACGCACGCCGAGCAGCACGACCCGCAGTCACCGATCGCGGTGATGGCGATGTCGTTGTCGGCGGCGATGCGGTCGATGACCTCGTCGCTGGCCGGCGAGGAGAAGTGTTCCTTGTCGTAGTGCTGCACGGCGGCGAAGGTCAGACCCTGCTCCGTGAGCGCACGAACGGTGGCGCGCAACAGTTTTGCGGCGTTCCATTTGGTGTTGCTCAGCACGGCGAGGCGCAGGCCGTTTTCAGTGTCGGGCCGGTGGGCCAGCGGCGAGGACTCCACCTCGACGATGCCGCACGGGTCGTAGATGCCAGGAATCTGCTCGGTCATTGCTGTTTCCTTATCCGTTTTCGGTGAGCGTTACAGCCGGCAGGCGCCGTCGGAGCACTGCAGGTCGCCGCCTTCGGCGGGCACCACGCTGTCGTCGATGGCGCGCAGTACCGGGGTCGTGGCGGTGCTCCATCCCGGCAGGAACGCCGAGAACCGCCCGGCGGTGCCGCCGGCGATGAAGAGGTGGATGTCGTCGGGGGTGAACACGATTGGCACCCGGCGGCCGTCTTCGCGCGGGTACCACTTGGGTAGGTTGCGGTTGTAGGTCTTGCCGCCGGGAGGTGCGTAGCGGTTGCCGTAACTGACGGCGTCCCAGAGGTTTTGGCCGTTGAGCCAGAGGTAGCGACGGATATCGTCGCGGGTCCACCCGAAGTTGGCGATCGTGCGGGCGTGCTCGATGCCCAGCACGACGGTGCACGAGCCGCCGAGAACAGCGTTGTTGTGGGCGATGGTGCTCATCGCCGAGGCGATGCTGTCCAAGATGCCCTGCGGGTCATCGGAGATGTGGTTGGTGACGCTGTGCGGTGCCTCGGCGCCGATGACCAGCACCGTGCTGTCCTCGGGTGCGTAGCCGTGTTCGACGTGATAGGGCGCCCACGGGCTTTCCTGCTCGTTTTCGGCGATGCAGAAGGTGTATTTACCCGGATGGCCCAGCGTGCTCTTGTCGAGCTCGCCCGGAATACCGCCGCCAACGCTGAGCATGATCAGGCGCACGGCCCGACCGATCGTGGCATTGGCGCGATTGCCGGAACCAAACAGGTTCCCGCCCGAGTTCATCCCGATCTCGCGAGCCATGGGTCCGTTGACGACGATCAGCGGCGAGACCACGTGCGTGGTGGCCTGAATCCCGTTGAGATTGAACCGGGAATCGGTCAGCGCCAGCACCGCTGCACGCACCACCGGCGCGTATTCGGGTTTGCACCCGGCCATCACCATGTTGACCGCCAGCAGCTCGGTGGTCAGGCTGCCCCATCGCGGAGGGATGCGGGCCTCGAAGTGGTGCGGGTCGCCGCCGAGAACGTCGACGAAAGCGGCGACCCGGTGCGGGGTCGGCGGGACGACCGGCAGACCATCACTCCATCGCTGGTCGAA
This sequence comes from Mycobacterium sp., assembly GCA_035634855.1. GTDB lineage: Bacteria > Actinomycetota > Actinomycetes > Mycobacteriales > Mycobacteriaceae > Mycobacterium. The sequence continues at coordinate 1,534 of DASQCE010000211.1, read as the reverse complement.
GTAGTACTCGACCAGGTCCTGGTGGTCTATGCGCGTATCCGTGGCTGTCATGGCGGTTGCCTTCCTGCGGGGGTGCCCTTCTGCCGCCACCGTATGAAACCTACATATTCACAGTCCAATACATATCTGATCCTCTGACATATGCTCTGGATATGATGGACCCGGAGATGCGGTTGCTCCGCTACTTCGTCGTGGTCGCGGAAGAGCGGCACTTCGGCCGCGCCGCCGAGCGCCTACACATGGCCCAGCCGCCGCTGAGCCAGCAGATCCGCAAGCTGGAACACCAGCTGGGCGTCGAGCTGATCGATCGGTCACGGCGACCGATCGAGCTGACCGACGCCGGAAATGCGTTGTTCGAGGAGGCTCAGCTCTGCCTCGTCCACGGCCAGCGCGCGTTCGCCGCGGCGCGTCGAGCGGCCACGGGCCAGCTCGGACACGTGCGCATCGGTGCCCTGCAGGCCGCCGTCGACGGCGTGCTTTCCTATGTGATGCGCGCGCACCGACGCGAAAACCCTGACGTGAAGCTGCAATTGGATGAGCTGGGCACCGCCGACCAGATCGGTCAGCTGATCGAGCACCGGCTCGACATCGGATTCCTGCGCGGCCCGGTCGATGAACCGACACTGACGGTGGAAACCCTGATCGAGGACCCGCTGGCCGCGGTGATCTGTGACGACCATCCCCTTGCGGAACACCACCGGATCGCCCCGGCGCTACTTGCCGACGAGCCGATCCTCTTGTGGACACGATCAGCCGCTCCCACCACCTACGGCGACGTTGTCGAGCTCTTTCGCCGACACAAGGTCCAGCCGCAAGTCGTCGACGAAATCCCGCGGATACAAACGATTCTGGCCCTAGTGGCCTCGGGGGCCGGGATCGCGCTGTTGCCCACCTCGTTCATCAATCTGCACCGTCAAGGCGTGCAGTTCCGGCCGCTGCGCGAACCACTGCCGTATCGCCCACTGGCCCTGGCTTGGCGATCCGACAACCAATCGCCTAGCCTGATGCGCTTCATCGAGGTAGCCCGAAGCACGTCGACCTACTACCTAAACGACCTCGCTCAGCGCTACCCACAGCTTCGCCCCGAACAAACGCCATGACGCCGCGCCCTGATCGTTGCGCCTTCGTCTGCGGCCATACCGGCGGGATAGTGGTCGGCGAGCAGAGCAGATGTCGGGCCGTCGACGAAGTCCATCGCGATCCAGAGCTGACATTCGGCAATCCCGCCGACGACCGAGATAACTCGCTCACAGATGAGGACTTTCGGTAGTACAAGAGCCTTGTGGCGGGACATCGCGCCAACACGGCTGGCGACTTTGACAATCCTTCGGCGTGTCGGAGGAGCTTGTCAGTATTCGTCACTTTTTCCTTCGCGCAGTAGAGCCACGCGTGCGCTGAACCGGTTGCGCGGTGTCGTGAGGCGCATCGCGTGTGCGTCGCCATGCCAGTGCGCTGTCTCGGAAACTGGCGGCCGAGGGCGGAAGAAATCTGTTGGCCATCCATCCGATCGCGATCGGCCGGACCAGGTGATCGT
>DASQCE010000210.1:0-5381 GCA_035634855.1 Mycobacterium sp. | reverse complement strand
CAGTTCCGCGCCCAGATCCGCAACACGCGAAAGCTTCAGCAGGCCGGGCAACTTACGAAGCGGTCCAACGGGTCCATGAGCTCGACCATCAACGGCACACAGGTGACTCCGACCCTCGTCAACGGGACATTCCGCCTCTGACAGTCGAATAACCCTCTCGCCCAACGGTCCTGCCGGCGCGATCGCCATTACGTTCGCGCCGGCCGGGCCGTTGGTCTTTGCATCACGCAGAATCAAACCCTTCAGTGGCCAGCCAGCGACGCGTAGCGTCGGCCCACCGTGCCTATCCCCGCCGAATTGCCCGCTTCGCGTGCCCAGACCGAATTGCCCGCTCCGCGTGCCCAGTTCTTCTGGTTCCTGCCCACTAACGGCGACAGCCGCTCGATCGTCGGCGCGTCGCACGCGTCGTCACATCACACCGTGCCCGCGAACTACCGCGCGCCCACCCGCCGGTATCTGGCCGAGGTGGCCCGCGCCGCCGATCGGCTCGGCTTCGAAGGGGTGCTCACGCCGACCGGAACCTGGTGTGAAGACGCCTGGTTGACCGCGTCGGCGCTGCTAGCCGAGACCGAGCGGCTGAAGTTTCTTGTCGCGTTCCGGCCCGGGCTGGTGCCGCCGACGCTGGCCGCGCAGCAGACGGCGACGCTGCAGCGGTTCTCGGAGGGCCGCGTGCTGCTCAACATCGTCAGCGGAGGCGACGACCTCGAGCAGCGCCGGTTTGGCGACTGGCTCAGCCACGACGAGCGTTACGACCGCACGGGAGAGTTCCTGCACATAGTGAACTCGGTGTGGCGGCAGGACTCCGTTGACTTCGAGGGCAAGTACTACACGGTCACCGATGCCCGGGTTTCCGAGCCGCCGGATCCGTTGCCGCAGATCTACTTCGGCGGATCGTCGACGGCGGCGCTGCCGATCGCCGCCGAGTATGTCGACGTCTATCTGACGTGGGGCGAGCCCCCGCATGCGGCGGCCGCCAAGATCGAGCAGGTGCGCGGGCTGGCCGAACAGCGTGGCCGCAATGTGCGGTTCGGTATCCGGTTGCACACCATCAGCCGCGACACCTCGGCGGCGGCGTGGGCGGTCGCAGACGAACTGCTGGCAGATCTCACCCTGGACCAGATCGCCAAAGCCACTGAGCTGCATGCTAAGTCGGAGTCGGAAGGGCAGCGGCGAATGACTGCCTTGCACGGCGGACGGGTGGAGCAACTCGAGATCTATCCGAACCTGTGGGCCGGCGTCGGGCTGGTCCGCGGCGGTGCAGGCACAGCGCTCGTCGGCAGCCACGAGGAAGTCGCGAACCTGATCTACGAGTACCACTCGCTGGGCTTCGACGAGTTCATCCTGTCGGGCTATCCGCATCTGGAGGAGGCCTACTGGTTCGCCGAGGGCGTGCTGCCGTTGCTGAAGCAGAAGGGCGTCGCCTGACCCGCGAGCTGGGATCGCAAGGTTCCCCAATTTCGCGGCGTGTCGGGTGCGTTTGCGTCTGCTCGCGCGGTGTGGGGGGTCAAGCTGAGGTGTGGACGAATGGTTCGAGCGCAGCCCGTTCATCGGGTTCGCGCCGTGGATCATCTATTGGGTTGTCGCCGACGGACCGAGCACATGGATGTTCGGCGCGATATGCGCGGTGATCGCGGCGCTGACTCTCGGGGTGTCGGCAGGCCGCGGTGGACCACGCCTACTAGAGGTAGTGACCGCGGTGTTCTTCGTCGCGGTCACCATCGCCGGGATGGTCGTGGGGGCCGAGGACCGCGACTGGATGGACAATTACGCCACCACGCTGTCCAGCGGCGTGCTGGCAGCCATGTCGCTGGCGTCGTTGGCGTTCGTGCCCTTCACCGCGCAGTACGCGCCTGAATCTGCGCCACAACAGGATTGGGAGAAGCCGGCGTTCCGCCGCACCAACCGGGTACTCACCCTGATGTGGGCACTGGTGTTCGCGCTCATCGCCGTCCTTGGATATGTGGCCGTCAAGGCACCGTCCACCACCGGCTGGACCAAGGCGGTGATTCCCGTGGTGGTGATCGTCGGGGCGATGGGGATGACGCAGATCTATCCCACCCGGGCACGGGAGAGCGCCCGACCGCCCTGACCAACCGCTATTATCTGCATATGAATGCAGATAAGCAGGTCTGCGGACGCCGATTGGCCGACGAACAGGCCGACCTCGTCGTTGAGGTGTTCCGGATGCTGGCCGACTCGACGCGTGTCCAGCTGCTGTGGGCGCTCGCCGATCGTGAGCTGGCCGTCAACGAACTCGCCGAACGGTCGGCAAGCCCGGGCCGTCGGTGTCGCAACACCTGGCGAAGCTGCGAATGGCGCGGTTGGTGCGAACCAGGCGCGAAGGCACCCAGGTGTTCTACCGGCTGGAGAACGATCACGTCCGCCAGCTCGTCACCGACGCGGTGCACAACGCCGAACACGCGACCGGAGGCGTGCCCGCACACCACCTCGACGACGCCGAACTGCGGCTGCTTCACGAAGAGGCGACGGGCTGATGGGGCTTGGTCACAGCCACGACCACACGCACAGCGTCGACGACGCCACGCGCGACAGCGCCGCAGGCATCCGGGCCGTCAAGATCAGCTTGATCGTGCTCGGCATCACCGCCGCGGCGCAGCTCGCCGTCGTCGCGGTCTCGGGCTCGGTCGCCTTGTTCGCCGACACCGTGCACAACTTCTCGGACGCGTTGACCGCGGTGCCGCTGTGGATTGCGTTCGCTATGAGCCGTCGGGCCGCCACCCGCCGCTACACGTACGGCTTTGGGCGAGTTGAGGATCTGGCCGGGTTGTTCGTCGTGGCGGTGATCGCGATTTCTGCGGTGGTGGCTGCCGTCGAGGCGGTCCGCCGGCTGGTCGATCCAGTCCCGCTGGCACATCTGGGCTGGGTCGCGGCCGCGGGTATCATCGGATTCCTCGGCAACGAAGTGGTCGCCGTCTACCGCATTCGGGTCGGCAACCGCATCGGGTCGGGCGCACTGCGGGCCGACGGAATGCATGCGCGCGCAGACGGTTTGACGTCGTTGGCGGTCGTCGCGGGCGCGATTGGCGCGGCGCTGGGGTTTCCCGCGGCCGATCCGACCGTCGGTCTGGTGATCGCGGGCGCTATCGGCGTGGTGTTGGTCTTCGCGGCACGCGATGTGTTCGGCAGGCTGGTGGACCGGGTCGACCCCGACCTGGTCGCCAGCGCTGTCACGGTCTTGGCCGCCCGGCCGGGAGTCCGCGCGGTCCGACGGGCCAGAATGCGCTGGGTCGGTCATCAACTCGAAGCCGACGCCGAACTCGACGTCGACCCGTCACTGAGCCTGGCCGACGCGCATGCGGTCGCCCATGGCGCCGAACATGAACTGGCCCATAGCATTCCGAAGCTCGGGGCGGTGATCGTGCACGCCTATCCGGCCCACGACGCCGTACTCAGCAGCTGAACACCTCTCCGACTTGCGGCATCGGCGCGGACGGTTTCAGGCATCCGAACGGCTGCACCCCGGCGTCGCTGAACCGCGCCGCCGATTGATAGGCGTAGTTGACGCACACCAAGCCGGCCTGGTCGCTGCGGCAGCGGTAGTCGCCGAACGCGAGCGACTGACCGTACGGCAGCTCCGGCCCACTGCCTACGGTGAACCGCTCGGGGTCGCCCTTGACCCTGCCGACCATGATGAGCTTGCCGTCGTAGTCGATCCAGCCGCCCTTCCACTCGCCGTACGCGTCCTCTGGCCGCGGCGGCGGATTCTTCAGATCCACCAGGCACGCCAACGCGCCTGCGCTGTACTTCGTGTCGGTCATACAGTTGCTCTTGCCGGACGGCGTGACGAATGCGACGTCCTCGCCGAGATCTGTCGTTGCGCCGTCGCGCGTCGCGGAGTGATATCGAGCCGGATCGGCCGGCGCACCCGCTTCGACGAAGGCGATGACGTCGCCGATCGGTGCCCCAGGGCCGGGTGCTCGGGCGGGAGCCGTCGAGGTGTGTGACGTGGTGGATGGTGCGGCGCCTGTCATGCCCGGTGGCACAGTCAACGACGGTGTCGACCGCTCGGCATCCCCGCCGACCGACTGTGAACACCCCGCCACCAGCACAGACGCCGCGATCAGGCCAGCAATCCGCATAATGGCCAAGGCTAGCGGGCCGACACGCGATCGCCGGCCAGGCGCGGCGGCGAGGCTCTTTCGATACCGTCGGGTCATGCACGAACACATCGTCCGCGCAACCATCGAGTCGGGCACGGTCGAGGGCTTCACCCGCGACGGCGTGAACCGGTGGCGATCGATTCCCTATGCGCGGCCACCAGTGGGCCGGCTGCGGCTGCGTGCACCTCAGCCGGTTGAGCCGTGGCCGGGCGTGCGGTACTGCCACGGGTTCGGCTATTGCGCACCGCAGCAACGCATGTACACGATCCTCGCCCCGGGCAAATATCAACCGACGAGCGAGGACTGCCTGACGCTCAACGTCGTCACCCCCAAGCACCCAGGCGATCAGCTGCTGCCGGTCATGGTGTTCATCCACGGCGGCGGCTATTTCATGGGCAGCTCGGCAACGCCTATCTACGACGGCGCGGCCGTGGCACGTAAGGGATGTGTATACGTCTCGGTGAACTACCGGCTGGGCGCGCTCGGATGCCTCGACCTCTCATCGTTATCCAACAAAGACGTCATCTTCGATGACAACCTCTATCTGCGTGACTTGGTGATGGCGCTGCGCTGGGTGCGCGACAACGTCGCGGTGTTCGGCGGTGACCCCGACAACGTGACGATTTTCGGCGAGAGCGCCGGCGCGCACGCCGTCGCCACCCTACTTGCCGTTCCAGCCGCCAAAGGCCTGTTCGCCCAAGCGATTTCGGAGAGTCCCGCCGCCGGAATGGTCCGCTCCACGGCTGTGGCGCGCGAGTACGCCACCAGGTTCGCTGCGCTGCTCGGCGCCCGCAAGGAGGACGGCGCCCACGTCGTGATGGCTGCGCGTCCGGCGGACCTGGTGAACGCGTTTGACCGGCTTGTGAGGCAAGGGCAACGCGAGATGCTCGGTGCCTTTGCCGCCGGCCCTACTCGCGACACCGACTACCTGCCGCTGGACCCGGTCGAGGCGATGCGTGCGGGCAAGGCGCACCGCGTATCGCTCATCGTTGGCACCAACGCCGAGGAAGCCAGACTGTTCGGCCGTTTCCTCAAGCTCCTGCCGATGACCGAGCCGATGATCGAGCGACTGCTGGCAGAGGCGGAACCCGGTGAACGCGAACGCATTACCGCTGCCTATCCGGGCTACCCGGACCCCGCGGCCTGCATCCAGTTCGGCGGCGACTTCGCGTTCGGCTCAGCCGCGTGGCAGATCGCCGAGGCGCACAGCCGCCACGCCCCGACCTACCTCTACCGTTACGACTACGCGACGCGCACGCT
>DASQCE010000209.1:0-10935 GCA_035634855.1 Mycobacterium sp. | reverse complement strand
GCCTGCCTCGACGATCTCGGCACGAAGCTGCGCGAGACCATCAACACGCACGGACCCGAATCCGTCGGCATCAACTTCGGTACCGGCGTCGGCATGGATGCGGTCGGCTATCGCATCGTGCAGTCGCTGCACGCCGCGATCGGCACGCCTGCGAAGTTCAGTCCGTTGACGATCGACGGCACCGCCAAGGTGCTGATGGCCGAGCTGATGGGCGGCTCGTCGGCGCTGACCGGTCGCCCCGACTACGACAACGCCACGTTCGCGGTGTTCATCGGCAGCAATCCCGTTGTCTCCCACGGGCATACCGTCGGTCTGCCGAATCCCCGCGGCGCGATCCGCGACCTCGCGAAGCACGCCGAGGTCTGGGTCGTCGACCCCCGCTATACCGAGACGGCGCGGCTCGCGTCGCACCATCTCGCACCCCGGCCGGGCACCGACTACGCGGTGCTCGCCTATCTGGTGCGCGAAGTGCTGCGCGACGGCGTCAGGGCACCGGCCCAGGACGTCGACGCGCTGGCCGCCGCGGTCGCGCCATACACACTGCGGCATGCCGCCACGATCGCCGACGTTCCCGAAGCCGAACTGGAACAGCTGCTGAGCGCGGTCTGCCGGTCGGGTCGGATCGTGGTCGATACCGGCACCGGTGTCACGATGTCGACGAGCGCCAATGTCACGCAATGGCTTTCGTGGGCGCTGCTGATCATCACGGATTCGATGAACCGCCCCGGTGGAATCTGGTTCCATCCCGGTTTCGGCTACCAGCTCGAAAGCTTCGAACTGCCGATCATCCCGCGGGAGGGGCACTTCGGGCCCGGTCCACGCAGTCGTCCGGAGACGCAGGCGTTCCTGCGGGAGTGGCCCTGCGCCACGTTGCCCGACGAGATCGACGCGGGCAACATCCGCGCGTTTCTCAACCTCGGCGGCAGCCTGCTGACCGCGTTCCCCGACGCCGGATCGCTGCTACCGGCGCTGGAGAAGCTCGACGTGTTGGCCACCACCGAGATCCTGCCGAACGAGACGACGGCGATCTCGACGCACGTGCTGCCGACCAAGGGTCAGCTCGAGCGACCCGACGTCACCCTGTGGGACATCCTCAGCCCGCGGGTCTCGGCACAGCACACGGACGCCCTCGTCACCCCTGTGGGACAACGCCGTTCGATGTGGTGGGTGCTCGCGGAGATCGGTCGACGCCTCGGTCACGAGCTGGCAGACACCGACGCCACCGACGAGGCGATGCTCGCACAGGTGAGCTCCGGCGGCCGTGCCCCCTACGACGAGCTCGTGACGAACGGCTGGGCCGAGGCCGATCGCGAGCTGCCCGCGCCGTGGGTGGACCGGCACATCGAGCGGGTTGGGCGGCTGGCGTCTCGCCCCTCAGGTTCTCGTCGACCAATTGAATGCCCTGCGGGAGCCTGCTCCGCTGGTGCTCGTTCCGCGACGCCAGATGCGCAGGCTCAACGCGCAGTTGGAATTTCTCGGTGAGGTCGCCGAGATCGTCGTCCATCCCGATGACGCGGCAGCGGCGGGTGTGTCGGACGATCAGCGGTTGATCGTGCGCAGCGAGCACGGTGAGCTGACCGGTGTCGCGCGGGTGGACGCATCCGTTCGCCGTGGCGCGGTATCGGTTCCGCACGGCCATGCCAGCGCGAACGTCAATCTACTCACGAGCAAGGACGACATCGACCTGGTGACCGGGATGACGCGCTACTCGGGCATACCGGTCAGTGTGCACCCGGCGTGAGCTGGCCCGGAATCACGCCGATCTGCTTCATCTGCGCGTAGACGTCGACGACACCCCACGTCTCAACTACTCGGCCATGGGCGAAGCGGAAGATGAACATCTCGTTGTATGTCACGGACTTCCCGGTTGGTGCGACTCCCATGAATTCACCCTGGTGGGTGCCGGTGACCGTCGTCCTTCCGACCACCTTGTCCCCCTCCGCGATCAAGTCTTCGACCGCGAGGTGGATGTCGGGATAGATCCGAAGGAGCATCGCCCACACCTGCTTGAGGGCTTCCGCACCCGTCGCGCCAATCGGCAACGGCGTGCGGATCACCGCGTCCGGCGCAACAAGCTCGTCGATCGTCTTCGAGATGACCCCAGCATCACCGGTGTTGGCCGCTTCATGGAAGCGCTTGAACGCCGCCTTGTTAGCTGCTATCTCGGCAGTCGACATACGCGCCTGAGCTACTCCTCGTCGAGGATGGCCGCGACGTCGTCGGGGATGTCGATGTTGGTGTACACGTCCTGCACGTCGTCGCTGTCCTCGAGCGCGTCGATCAGCTTGAGCACCTTGCGGGCGCCGTCGAGGTCGACGGGCACCGTCACCGAGGGCTGGAAACTCGCCTCGGCCGACTCGTAGTCGATGCCGGCATCCTGCAACGCGGTGCGCACGGCGACCAGATCGCCGGGCTCGCAGGTCACCTCGAAACTGTCGCCGAGGTCGTCGACATCCTCCGCGCCCGCGTCGAGCACCGCCGTCAGCACGTCGTCCTCGGTCAGGCCGTTCTTCTCCAGCGTGACCACACCCTTGCGGGAGAACAGATAGGACACTGAACCCGGATCGGCCATGTTGCCGCCGTTGCGTGTCATCGCGACGCGCACCTCACCTGCGGCCCGGTTGCGGTTGTCGGTCAGGCACTCGACGAGCACTGCGACGCCGTTGGGCCCGTAGCCCTCGTAGGTGATGGTCTGCCAGTCGGCGCCGCCGGCTTCCTCACCGGCACCCCGCTTACGGGCCCGCTCGATGTTGTCGTTGGGTACCGAGTTCTTCTTGGCCTTTTGGATGGCGTCGTACAACGTGGGGTTACCGGCCGGATCGCCGCCGCCGACGCGTGCCGCCACCTCGATGTTCTTGATCAGCCGGGCGAAGTTCTTGCCGCGGCGGGCATCGATGATCGCTTTCTTGTGCTTGGTGGTGGCCCACTTGGAATGGCCGCTCATGCAGGTACTACCTCTTCGTCATACGTTTCTTGTGGCGAGACGAGTCTACGTGGGCGCTGGCTTCGACCAATTCTGCGCGTTCGCCGACTGAAAAGCACACGTCAGCCGCGAGATCACCGCGCGGTAATGACTGGCTCGATCCGGCGGGAAATTCGGTGAACCTAGCGAAGTCACTCACCACACTTTTGACATTCCCGCATAGGCGGAATTCGAGTGCAATTGCCGGCGCGCTACTAGCGCCCAGTGATCTTGATGGGTGCTCTGAGATATTTGCGTCGGAAAAATTAGCATTGTCGCCGAAACGCGATGCCGTACAAAGACCGCACTACAAGCGCCTGTTCGACGTATGCCGTCGAGAAGGCGAGCGCCCTGTCCAGGTTGCTGTAAGGCTCTTGACAGGTTTCACGACGAGGACGACGATCACAACGTCCCTTCAGCATCTCCTTCAAGGAGGTCTCCAGGAGAAAAGGCGATCGCTCTGTGGCGGCTAAGCGATCTGGTGCGAAATACCTCGGGGGTTTCGCCTTAATAGGCCGCGCCAATCAACAAAAGGTACCGGGATGAATTCCAACGTCATGACTCACGGGCGGCGCCGCGTTCAGGTAGCTGCCGCAACGGCAGCGGCGATGTTCGGCCTGTGCCTTGCCGTGGCGCCGGTCGCCAATGCGATACCGGCCCCTGACCCGCCGCCCTCTGGCGGGGATCCGGGTTGGGAGGCGCTGGCCGAGAACTGCTACAACGGGTCTATGCGTGCATGCGATCGGCTCGCGGATCAGACCGCCGCTGTTGACGCACCCGTCTACCACGACTACGGCTTCTCTTGCGGCGGCCGAGTCAACTACGACCCCACCAGCGCCGAAGACGAATACGTCGGCTGCGTGGACCAATACCCCGGCAACTAGCGGAGCGCGTCGTGAATTCGGCGTGATTGGGTGCGCTCAGCGCTACCGATCACGCCGAAGGTCCCTTTAGAGGATGTCGACGCCCCGGCCTCGATCATCGTTGTCATCCGATTTCGCCTTCGATGTAGCGCTGCAGGTTCGGGCCGATTGCGGCCACCACCTCGTCATCGGTCATCGACGCGACCGGTTCGATCTTCCAGACAAAGCGCATCAGGGCCAATCCCATGATCTGCGAAGAGATCAAGCCGCTGCGCACTTTGCGGTCGCGCTCATCGACACCCAGCTGTGACACGCCCATCAAACTACTTTCGACGACCCTGCGCAGCTTCTCGCGCGTAGTCTCGTCGTGCGCCGCGGTCAGCAGGACGGCGCGCAGCACGGGACCGATCTCGTCGTCGGTCCAGGCGCCGAGCATCAGCCGCAACAGCGCGGCGCCCAACTCGCCTACGGGTGTCGTCCAGGTTCTCGCCACAGCTTCCAACCACCGCTGCGGCGGGTCCGTCGCCGCGTCGAGCAGGGCCTCCTTGGAGCCGAAATAGTGGTACACGAGCGCGGGATCGACGTCGGCCGCCCGGGCGACAGCGCGGATCGTCGTGCCGGCCCAGCCGTACTGGGCGAACTCGTCGCGCGCGGCCGAGAGGATGCGCGCCGACAGGACTCCCCGCTCATCACGGGGACCAGGTGTTATCGACCTCTTGGCCATCAGCTTCACCCTCTCGTTAATTTCCCCTTGCGTTGAGACTAGTTTCATCGTAGCGTGAAACTAGTTTCAACAAGGTGTGAAATTAGGAGAGACGACATGAGTACCACACCCCAGAACCCCGACGTCGTGGTCGTCGGCGCCGGCCCCGTCGGCCTCGTCGCCGCCTGCGAACTGGCACGCCGAGGCGTGACCGTCCGGATCATCGACAAGCGCGCCGAGCCGACGGATGAGTCGCGTGCGATCGCGATCCATTCGCGCAGCCTCGACATGTTCGACCGGATGGGGATCGTCGACGACCTTGTCGCCACAGGCGTGAAGTCGACCAGCATGCGGATGCTCAGCAGTGGCAACCAGCTGTTTCAGGTCACATTCGGCGGAGTCGACAGTGCCTTCCCTTTCTCGCTTCTCACGGCCCAGACCGAGACAGAGCGCGTGTTGACCGAACGGCTCGAGCAACTCGGCGTCACCGTCGATCGCGGCGTGGAACTCGTCGAATTGACCCAGGATGACGACGTCGCGACACTGGGCCTACGGCGCCCCGACGGCTCTGCCGAGCATGTGACGACATCCTGGGTCGTCGCCGCCGACGGCGCCCACAGCACGGCCCGGCACTTGGTCGGAACCAAGCTGGAGGGCTCGTTCCAGGGCGAGCGGTTCATCCTGGGCGATTGCGACGCCGAGCACGATCTCGACGGGGAATCGATGTACACCGTCTTTTCGCCCGAGGGCACGGTGATTGCGATGCCGATGCGGGGCGGTAGAGCGCGGTTGATGGCCCAGATCCATGACGCGCCAGGCACGCCACTCAACGTGCATCCAACCCAGGAAGACCTGCAACGAATCCTCGACGAGCGTGTCGGCGGCATCACGATCACCAAGAGCCACTGGCTGACCTGCTTTGAGATTCACCACGGCCAGGTCCCCGCCTACCGGCATGGCCGGGTGTTTCTGACCGGCGACGCGGCCCACATCCACAGCCCGGCTGGTGGGCAGGGCATGAACACCGGGATGCAGGACGCGTTCAACCTCGCCTGGAAGCTCGACGCGACCGTTCGTGGCGAGGGCGGACAGACGCTGCTTGACAGCTATCACGCAGAACGGCATCCGGTCGCCGAGAAGGTAATCGAGTTCAGCAGCAACTTGACCAAGGCCGGCACGCTGCGTGGCGGTGCCCGCGTAGTCCGCAATGCGATTCTGCGCCTAGCGGGCAACATTCCCGCGGTCGGCGACAAGCTCGCCGGCATCGTCGAGGAGATTGTCGTCAGCTACGAAGGAAGCCCCGCCGTGCTGTCACGGTTAGCGCACACGAAAATCGTTGCTGGTCAGCATCTTCCACACATCGACGATGCTAACGTACAGAAGCAATTGACTCGCGTGTGCGGTGCAGAGAATCCCGGTCACACGGTGCTGACCGTCACCGCGGGAAAACCGGCCCCGGCCGCAGGCCCCGCCGGCCAGGTGCAAGTGCTGATTCACTCCGACAACACTCCGGCCGGCGGCTACGACGCCGTCATCACCGATCCGGACGGCTTGGTGGCGAAGCGGTACGGCCTGCGCGACGGCGGCCGCGTCGTGGTGCGGCCGGACGGCTACATCGGCGCCGTCACAGAGCTTGGCGATGCGACCGGTATCGCCGATTACTTCGCTCAGATTGCGCGGTGATTGCCATGTACACCTATGACATCGGTGCCCAGTCCATGTTCGACGACAGGACCGCCCAGTTCGAGAAGTTCGGGATCTCGCTGGACGACATCAACAGTGTCCGGTCGCGCGTCACCGACATGTGGGCCGACGAGCCGGGCGGATGGGTCCACGAATGGTCGAAGCTCGCCGAGCGCTACGCCGACAAGGGTGAGCATCGGATGGCAGCGCTGCTGTACGGGTGCGCCAAGTTCCCGTGCCTGACCGACGAGGCACGAGTGCGCGCGTTGCGCAACCAACTGGAGCAATTTGAGCTGGCGGCCAAGGACTTTCCGGTGATGTTCGAGCGACGCGTCATCGAGGTGCCCTACCGCGACAGCACGGTCGACCTACCGGTCCACGTGTACTCGGCCGATGGCGACTACGCAGGGCGACCGGTGCTGATCGCCAGCGGCGGCGTGGACACCTGGAAGATGGACATCCATCCCTGGTGGGTGTCGTTCACGATGAACGCCGGGGTCACCACGGTGGCGTTCGACCATCCCGGCACCGGCGAGTCAGCGATTCCGATCGACGAGCACGCCGACGAAGTGATCCATGGCATCGCGGATTTCGGTCGCCGGCTAGGCGACGGCCGAGTTGCTCATTTCGGCGCGTCCTTCGGTGGCAACTTCGCGGCGATGTCGGGTCTGTCGGGAATCGTCGATGTGGCAGTCGAACTCGGTGGACCGGTCGCGGACTCGTTCCGGCCCGAGCAACTCGGCCGGCTGCCATACGGGATGCACGACATCCTAGGAAATGCGATGCATTGGGATCACTCCCCCACCCTGGCCGAACTCGCCACAGGCATGGGGAAGCTCTCGCGACGGAACCTGCTTTCCCAACAGCGTAATTCGCCGATGTTGGTGATCAACGGCGCTGATGACTACTTCGTCCCGCAGGCGGACACCCTGGTGTTCGAGGGTCGGCCCAACACCGAGGTACATCTCATCGCCGGTACCGGCCACGTCGCGATGAGCAAGGCCGCCGAGGTCGTCCCGATGGTCACCGCGTGGCTCGGCCGCCAGCTTTCCTAGCGACTGGTGGAGCGGGAGCCGCGCTGAGCGCAGCCAAGACTCCACAATTCGCACAGGTATCCGACTAGTTTTTGGTGTGATTACCTGCGCTCTCAGCCCTAGAAATCACGCCCACGTCGCTGGCTACTCAGCGGGCACAGATCGTTCAGGAGCGGTGGACAGCTGAGCCTTGACTGTCCGCGACAAGTCGTCGGCGAGGATCTCCGGCTCACCGGCGAACAGGCCGTCCAAGGCGCGCTTGGCGACCACCGAGGGGTCGATCTTCCGGTCCGCAGGGACGAAACCGGCCATGTCGGTGTCCATGAAGCCGACGTGCAATGCGGCGACGTGGATGCCACGAGGAGCGAGCTCCTGCCGGATGGCATCGGTCAATGCCCACCCTGCCGCCTTCGCCGCGGAATATGCGCCGAAGGCGGGAGCATGCGCCCACGACAACACCGAAAGCACATTGAGGATCGATCCGCCACCGTTCGCTTCGATGATCGGAACGAAGGCGCGGGTAACGGAGAGCGTGCCGAAGTAGTGCGTCTCCATCTCCAGGCGCACGTCGTCAATGGGCCCGGTGAGCAGAGACGCGCTCGTCGAGACGCCCGCGTTATTGATCAGCATGTTGACATCGCCTGCCAAACCGGCGGCGCGGGCGACGGACTCCGGGTCTGTGATGTCGAGCTGGACGGGTATGACGCCGGGCACGTCGATCGTCTCGGGGCGTCGTGCGGCGGCGTACACCTTGGCGCCGCGCTCGACAAGCTGGGTGGCAAACCGCTTACCCAATCCGCGATTGGTGCCGGTCACGAATGCGGTGAATTGGTCGGTAGTCAAGGTGGTCTCCTTCGACTGGCTCGAGTTGGTTGCCCTACACAAGCCCGATTTCGTACCGATCATTCCATAACTCGACCGTTGCGAAGTGTGGCGTTAGTAACATGTGGTGGCGTTAGCCGCCGGCGACGATGCCGACGAAGAGCTTGTGTATGCGACGATCGCCCGTCATCTCTGGATGAAACGCCGTCGCCAGCATGCGGCCCTGCCGCACCGCGACGATGTGACCGGCGGCCCGGCCCAGCACCTGCACGTCGGGTCCCACGCGTTCGACCCACGGCGCACGGATGAACACCGCATGCACACGATCGTCGAGCCCCTCGAAGGGAAAGTCGCCCTCAAACGAATCGACTTGGCGGCCAAAAGCGTTTCGCCGCACTGTCATATCAATGGCCTTGAGCGGAACGGCGGCGCGACCCTCGACGCCCGCGTCCAGAATCTCGGTCGCCAGCAGGATCATCCCGGCACACGAACCATAGGCCGGCATGCCTTCTGCCAGCCGTGCGCGCAGCGGCTCGAGCAGTTCGAACTCACGCAGCAGGTGGCTCATTGTTGTGGACTCCCCGCCGGGTATCACCAGCGCGTCGACGGCCTCGAGCTCATTGACCCGGCGAACGGTCGTCGCGTCGGCGCCCGCCTCACGCAGCGCTGCCAGATGTTCGCGGGTGTCGCCCTGCAGCGCGAGCACGCCGACACGCGGCGCGCTCATGGTTTGTAGTCGCGCCGGTAGCGGGTGAGCCCCTCCTGCATCACCGCCGCCACCATCTCGCCGGTGCGAGTGAAGATCTTGCCCTGGGTCAACGCCCGGCCACCGCACGCCGACGGCGACGACTCGTCGTAGAGCAGCCACTCGTCGGCCCGGAACGGCCGCATGAACCACATCGCGTGGTCCAGCGACGCGACCATCAGGTGCTTGCGTTCTTCGATGTGATTCACCTGCGCGGAGCCCAGCAGCGTTAGGTCGCTCATGTACGCCAGCGCGCAGATGTGCAGCACGTGGTCGTCGGGCAGCGGATCGCGGTGGCGAAACCACACCTGCTGCTGCGACGCCTTGCCTGGCAGCCGGGTCAGCTGCTCCCGCGGCACGATCCGCACATCCCACTCCGCGAACTGCGCGAAGCCGGCGTCGTCGAACGCTCCGCCGATCGAGGTGAATCCCGGCAGGTCGTCAGGAGGCGGCGCGGCCGGCATCGCATCCTGGTGCTCGATGCCGCTCTGATCGGTCTGAAACGAGGCTGACATCGAGAAAATGGTCTCGCCGTGCTGGATCGCATTGACCCGTCTGGTCGCAAACGACCCGCCGTCGCGGAGGCGTTCGACGATAAAGACCGTGGGCGCCTTGGCATCTCCTGGCCGCAAGAAGTAGCCGTGCAGCGAGTGCACCTGAAAGCGATCGTCGACGGTACGCACCGCCGACACCAGCGACTGGCCCGCCACATGGCCACCGAAGGTGCGCTGAAAGAAGCCGGATTCGGGACTGAACACGCGCCCGCGGTAGATGTTGACCTCGAGTTTTTCGAGATCAAGGATCTCTTCGATCGCCATGCAGTTATCTTGGCTCTTCGCGCCGAGCGCTCATCGCGAGGGGCCTACCATCCCCGTTCGGCGAGCCTGTGCGGGGCTGCGATGTCCTCCACGTTGATACCGACCATGGCCTCCCCCAGCCCGCGTGACACCTTGGCCAACACGTCGGGGTCGTCGTAGAAAGTCGTTGCCTTGACAATGGCGGCGGCCCGCTGTGCGGGCTCACCGGACTTGAAGATGCCCGAGCCGACGAATACGCCCTCCGCACCCAGCTGCATCATCATCGCCGCGTCGGCCGGCGTCGCGATGCCGCCCGCGGTGAACAGCGTCACGGGCAGCTTGCCGGCCCGCGCCACCTCTACGACCAGTTCGTACGGCGCCTGCAGTTCCTTTGCGGCGACGTATAACTCGTCTTCGGACAGCGACGTCAGCCTGCGGATCTCGCCGCCGATCTCGCGCATGTGCGTGGTCGCGTTGGACACGTCGCCCGTGCCCGCCTCACCCTTCGAGCGGATCATCGCCGCGCCCTCGGTGATGCGACGCAGCGCCTCGCCGAGATTGGTCGCACCGCACACGAAGGGCACGGTGAACTTCCACTTGTCGATGTGGTTGGTGTAGTCGGCAGGCGTGAGCACCTCGGATTCGTCGACATAGTCGACGCCCATGCTCTGCAGAATCTGTGCTTCGACGAAATGCCCGATGCGGGCCTTGGCCATCACCGGGATGGTGACGGCTGAGATGATGCCGTCGATCATGTCGGGGTCGCTCATCCGCGACACCCCGCCCTGGGCGCGGATGTCGGCGGGGACGCGTTCGAGCGCCATCACGGCCACCGCGCCTGCGCCCTCGGCGATGCGGGCCTGCTCGGGCGTGACGACGTCCATGATCACGCCGCCCTTGAGCATCTCGGCCATGCCGCGCTTGACCCGCGCGGTGCCGGTCTGTGCCGACCCGTTCGTTCCAGCTGCGGTTTCCACTGCTATCTCCTCCAAATCGCTACTGATCCAGTCTAAACGTGGCGGCAAATCCATTGAATCCGCAGCCTCGGGCCCTCTCAGCGAATCGACTGCAGCTGTCGACGGGAGACGGCACCTCGTGCGTCGGCCAGCGCGTTCGCCTCCTGCAGAAGCTCACCGAGCTGCAGCGGATAGACGGTCTCACCATTCGCGACCAGCTCGCCAATCATTGTCGCATCGCACCAGCGGTGGCCGTGGATGTAGGCCCGCTCCAGCCCGGTGCGCCCGGCCGTCGACGGCTCGAACCGCCGGGTGCGGTGCACGAAGAACATCTCCTCGCTGCGGATGACCGATCCGTTGAAATCGATGA
>DASQCE010000208.1:0-3734 GCA_035634855.1 Mycobacterium sp. | reverse complement strand
AACTTCGCGCTGTCGGCCAATTCGTCCCAGCCGTAAGCTCTTTCGGCCTGCTCAGCGCTGCCGAAACCACGGTGCATCATCACGACGAGTGGTGCGGGCGAGGCCAGTCCAGCGGGGATATAGAGGCGATACGGCCGGTCGAGTCCACCGAAAGTTCATCGTGTGCAACGTCGAGCCCTCGATGAAGCTTCGCGGTGCAGCCGACCCGGCACGGCGCAGCAGGCAAGCACGTGGAGCACACCGAGCAGCGCGGCGAATCGGGCGGTCACGGCTCCGCCGTTTGGCTCACGGGTCGCGAATGCCGGACAGGTGAAACAGAATTCAGCTGGTTTTCAGTTTCTGCCGCCCGTCTTCGCCAGGACTCGAAACATCTGATGATGATCAGCACCACCGCGGCGAGCAGCCATCCGAGAAGGATGTCGACGACGTAGTGCTCGGCCGTGTAGACGAGCGTGAACGCCATCACGAGAACGTAGGCGACCAGGAGCGTCCGCCACTTGCGCTGAACCCGCGTCCACAGGAATGCCGCGACCGCAGCCGTCAGGGCTGCGTGCAGCGACGGGATCGCCGCCACCAGATTGACGCTCGCCTGCCCCTGGTCGATCAGCGCACTGGCCGAATGGAGGTTCAGCTTGCCCCAACCCCGACCGACGATCCGCTCGACCCAGTCGTTTGCGCCGTCCTTGGTGGTCTGCATCGCGCCGAGCAGGCCACCGTCGGGAACCCCGCGGGCCGGGCGGAACATGCAGCCAGGGTCCGACGGGCCGCCTGCGACGTCGGCGGCCGTGCACCGGGCGGCGGCCCACGGCGGCGCGGCGGGCAGCAGGGTGTAGATGATCAGCGCCGCGAAGGACAGTCCGACGAACAATCGGACGAAGGCTTTCCATTGCTCCCGATCGCGTAGCCACAGCACGGCGGCGACGACATAGGGGAGGATGAAAAACGACATGTAAACGGTGCTGATGACGATCTCCCACCAAGGCGGGTAGGGCAGCTTCAGCCGCTCTTGCAGCCACACTGTCGGGACCGTGCCGAAGAACATCCAGCGATCGGCGTCGACCTGCCAGTGCCACATCGTCGGCCGCCCGATCATCGTCGCCGCTCCCCTGCTGAGGTCGTAGGCGACGAGCACCAACGCGAACGGCAGCCAGTCCCGGATGACGTAGAACATGCGGCGGCCCTGACCGATGCTGGCCGCCAGCAGACCGGTGCAGATGTAGAGCAGCAGCAACTCGCGGTTGAACGCGAATCCCGTTGTGACGGTGCGATAGACCACGATGGCGGCCCACGCCGTGACAGCGATGCGACGGGCAATCGTGAGTCGGCGTTCGCGAATTTGGTCCGCATCCTGGATGCGGACCAAGGCTATTGGCGGGTCGTCGACTGCCGACACTCAATTCAGCGTAGTTCACCCCGGCGTTACCGCGGATTGGGTGATCGTTCGTTTATCGAACCGTGCTTCAGCCGATGTGCTCGCGCAGGAACGCGATGTCGTCCTTTCGGCCCTCGTCGGCGGTTTCGCAGATCACCGGCGCGTCGGCGGCGTTGACGACCGCAACCAATAACTCTGGGTCGATCTGTCCAGTTCCGAAATTGGCGTGCCGGTCCGCACCCGAGCCCGCGGCGTCACGAGAATCGTTGCAGTGCACCAGGTCGATGCGGCCGGTGATGCCCATGATCCGCTCGACGGCGTCGACGAGCTTCTCGCCCGCAGCCCAGGCATGGCAGGTGTCCAGGCAGAAGCCGATGCCCTTGCCGCCGATGTGGTCCCACAGGCGGGCGATGGTGTCGAAGTGCCGGGCCATCGCATGGTCGCCGCCCGCGGTGTTCTCCAGGTACACGGCAACGTCGGTCTCGAGGTACTCCAGCGCCTTGCGCCAGCGGTCGAAGCCGGCATCCCAATCGTTGTCGTCGGCGTGGCCGCCGTGCACGATCACCGCGGTCGCGTTGATCTCCGAGGCCGCATCGCAGGTGTCCTGCAGGATCTTGCGCGACGGGATGCGCACCCGGTTGTTGGCCGATGCCACGTTGATCAGGTACGGCGCGTGCACGTACAACGGCATGCTCGACACCTTCAGCACCTCCGCGTCCTCGCGGGGCTTGGGTTTCTTCCAGCTCTGCGGATTGCCGAGAAAGAACTGCACCACGTCGGCGCCGTCGGCCTCAGCATCGGCCAACGGATCGTCTCCGTGAACATGCGAACCAATAAGCACGCGGCCAGTCTAGTGAGCCGTCCCGACACCGCCAGGGAGCGTCGGTTATCCAGGCAGGTCGGTCGAGGTGCCGGCCCAGTCGTCGCGATTCACCCGGATCGCCCCCGCGTCGAAACCCTCAGCGCGACGATCGTCGCGGAGTCGCCGAAAGCTGCCCAGACTGCGCCGGTATCCCTGCTTGGGCGAGGTAGTGACGCTGCGGAGAAACAGCATGGTCGCGATCAGGACGCTGACCACCAGCACCACGGCGACCACCACGACCACGGCGTTCATAGCCAAAGGCTACGCCGATCGTCGAACAGGGGCTCACGTCTGCGTCGCAAGCAGGAAGACCAAGTAGGCCACGTACGCGCCAACCATGGCGCCGCCCTCGAAGCGACCGACCCGACGGCCCGAGATGAAGATCGGGATGCATGCCAGCGTGACGCCCACCATTATCGGGATGTCGATGCGAACCAGGGCGGGCGTCAACTCAAGTCCATGTGCGGGCACCAGACAGGTAACGCCGAGGATGAGCAGGATGTTGTAGATACTGCTGCCCAGCAGGTTCCCCACTGCGATGTCGCGCTCTCCACGCAGTGTTGAGACGACAGTGGTCACAAGCTCCGGAGCCGACGTACCGATAGCCACGACGGTCAGCCCGATGAGGGCATCGGAGACCCCGAACTCGCGTGCCATCCCGACTGCCGCGTCGACCAGCCATTCGGCACCCAGCACCACAACGGCGATGCCGGCAAGCATCATGCCGATGTGCAACAGCGTGCGGTGTCCACTGGTTCGTGTCGCATCGGGGGGGTACGACTCAGCGAATTCGGCAACGGCTTCCTGCCTCTCCCGTCGCGAGGCCAGAATCACCGCAAAGGTATAGGCGATCGCACCGATCACCAGAATGAGCCCGTCGATCCGCGACAACACACCGTTGGCCGCCAGCACCCACAGCAAGATCGCGGCGCCCGCCATCACGGGCAACTCGAAGCGAAGCGTCCGCATCTCGATGGCCAGGGGCAGTATCAATGCGCTGAGGCCGAGCACGAACAGCATGTTGACCACGTTGGTTCCGGCGATGTTGCCGACCGCCAGCGCACCGCTGCCCTCCGACGCGGCAACGACACCCACGGCAAGTTCAGGCATGCTGGTGCCGATCGACACCACCGTCAGGCCGACGACGATTGGGCTGATCCCGAGCCGCGATGCGGCCCTGGCGCTGCCCCTCACCATCACCTCTGCCCCGACGACGAGGGCACCTAAACCAGCCAAGAACCACGCCGCGTTGGCCAACACCACGTCGAGTGTGGACTTATGTCACGCGAAACGTCACCCGAACGTTCCGTACCACCCGAGATTTTGGCGATTTATCGAGCGGTACGGAACGTTCGCGCCGCACACACGCCGACACTCGAACGCAACGAGAAAGCCCCCGCGCGAACGCGGGGGCTTTCTCGTTTTGACCAGCGGTCGGTCCTACCGATAATCCGAGTAGCCGTAGTCGTCCAGCGGAACCGCGGCACCGGTGGCTTGGCC
>DASQCE010000207.1:0-7949 GCA_035634855.1 Mycobacterium sp. | reverse complement strand
GCTCGAGCCGCACCGAGGGCATGTGGTGGTGCCGCTGTCGCGAGGCGACATCGAGGACATCTTCTGGCTGCAGGCCACCATCGCCAAGGAGCTCGCGGCGACGGCTGCCGAACGAATCACCGACGCACAGATCGAGGAGCTGGAGCGACTCAACGAGAGCCTCGCCGCGGCCGTCGACCGCGGCGACCCGGAGGAGGTCGTCGCGGCGGAGTTCGCGTTCCACCGGGCGTTCAACCGGGTGACCGGCCGGATCAAGCTGGCCTGGTTCCTGTTGCACGTCGCGCGGTACTTGCCGGGGCAGATCTATGCGAGTGATGCGGCGTGGGGTGCCGCCGCGGTGGCCGGCCACCGTGAGCTGATCGAGGCGTTGCGCGGCCACGATGTCGACACCGTCGTCCGGCTCACCAGCGGCGAGTTCACCGACGCCGCGCAGCGATTGGCCACCCGGCTCGATGAGATCGGGCTATGGAGCTGACGCGCTGCGCAGGCAGTACGTCGGCGCGTGAGGGCTACGGGCTGGCGGCCAGCTGCTCGGCGCGCGCCTTGAGGTTCTCGGCCAGATAATCCAGCGTGTCGCCGATCGCCTTCTTCACCATCGTCTTGGGAATGGGCAGCTTGGTCTCGACGTCGAAATCGACGGTCAACAAAGACGTCGCCCCGATCGGCACCACCGAGAACTTCTGCTCCTGCTTCTCGAAGAACTCGCCCTGCTGCAGCACCGTGTAGATCTGGTTCTCGCCGGGGTAGTAGACCGCGGTGATGAACGTGCCCGCCTGGCCCTGGACCACGACATCGAGACGCAGCTGGCTGGGCCTGCCGTCCTCGTATCGGGCCAGCACCCAGCAGCCCTTGACCTCGTCGTTCCACAGCGGATACGACTCGAAGTCGGCGACGATCGCCATGACCGATTCGGCTGAGGCCGCAACCTCGACGGTCTTGCTCACAAGCGGCATTGGCCGAGCATATCGACTACTCCACGCGCGCCTTTTCCAGAAGCGCTCGGATGGCGTCCGGAATGGGCACCGGCTTGCGGGTTGTGCGGTCGACGTACACGTGCACCCAGTGCCCGACCGCAGCGACCGCATCGGCGGGCTCCTCGAAGATCGCCAGTCGATAGGTGACACTGCTTTTGCCCAGTCGGGTCACCGCCAACCCGACGACCAGCGGGTTGGGAAACTTCAACTCGGACAAGTACTTGCACCCCGACTCCGCGACCACCCCCAGCCACGACACCGTCAGCGGGTCGATCTCGCAGCTCGTGTCGATCCACGCGTTGATCGCGGTGTCGAACAGTGCGTAGTACACCGCGTTGTTGAGGTGACCGAACATGTCGTTGTCGGTCCATCGAGTGTGCACCGGCCAGTGCACCGGAAAGTCGCGGCTGGTGAGCGATTGCTCGCTTGTCATGGCAGCAGTGTCCCAGTCACGGCAGGCTGGTCATCATGAGGATCCGCGGCGCCGTGCTCGAACAGATCGGAAGTCCCAGGCCCTACGCCGAATCACGGCCCATCTCCGTCGGCGAGCTCGAACTTGCACCGCCCGGTGACTCAGAGCTTCTGGTCCGCATCGAGGCCGCCGGCCTGTGCCATTCCGACCTGTCGGTGGTCGACGGCAATCGGGTGCGCCCGGTGCCGATGCTGCTCGGCCACGAGGCGGCGGGAATCGTCGAGCAGGCCGGGTCCGACGTGGCGGACATGCCGGTCGGGCAGCGCATAGTCATGACGTTTCTGCCCAGATGTGGCCACTGCCCGGCGTGCGCCACGAACGGGCTGACCCCCTGCGAACCCGGCAGCGCCGCCAACGGCGCAGGCACGCTGATGGCCGGCGAACGGCGGCTGTCGCGCGACGGCCAACCCGTCAACCACCACCTCGGGGTCTCCGGCTTCGCCACATACGCGGACGTCGACCGTCGCTCGGTGGTAGCCGTGCCAGCCGACGTGCCGCCTGCGGTGGCATCGCTGCTCGGATGCGCCGTGCTGACCGGCGGTGGAGCCGTCATCAACGCCGGCCGGCCGCAGCCCGGCCAAACCGTTGTGGTGGTGGGGCTCGGCGGCGTCGGCATGGCCGCGGTGATCACCGCACTGGCGCACCATGACGTGACGGTCATCGGCGTCGACCAGCTCGCCGACAAGCTCGACCTCGCGCGGTCCATGGGCGCACACGAGGCCTACACGCCAGACGAGGCGCGCGAACGGGGTATCAAGGCCGCCGTCGTGATCGAGGCGGTCGGCCACCCGCTCGCGGTGCAGACCGCAATCGACCTCACCGCACCCGGCGGCCGGACCGTCATCGTCGGCTTGCCGAGTCCGGACGCACGAATCAGTGTGTCGCCGTTGGGTTTCGTCGCCGAGGGCCGATCACTGATCGGCAGCTATCTCGGGTCCGCCGTGCCTTCACAGGACATCCCGCACTTCGTCGGCCTGTGGCGGGCGGGCCGACTGCCGGTCGAAAAACTTGTCTCCTCGACGATCACGCTCGACGAGATAAACAGCGGCATGGATCAACTGGCCGACGGGCACGCGGTCCGCCAGCTGATCAGCTTTGACTGACGCCCATCTCGGTCGTTTCGATGCCGGTCGTCGCGACTCCGGCGCGCCGCAGCGCCGACACCACCAGCGATCGCAACCTGCGCCCCACCTCGAACTGTTTACCGGGCAGGGTGCGCGCCACCATTCGGAGTTTGACGGTGTCCTTCTCGATGCTCTCGACACCCATCAACTGCGGCTCGTCAAGTAGCAGATCCGGCAGACCATCCGCGCGTGAGGCGGTTGTCGAGACGTCGCGTAGCACCTCGTTGACACGGTTGATATCGGCAGTCGCCGGCACCGGTATATCGACCACCGCACGGGCCCAATCCTTGGACAGATTAAGCGATTTCACGATCTGCCCATTGGGCACGGTGAACAGCTCGCCGTCACTCGTGCGGAGCTTGGTCACGCGCAACGTGACGTCCTCGACGGTGCCCTGGGCGTCACCGCCACCGGTGACCGTCAGCGCCACCAGGTCTCCGAAGCCGTACTGCTTCTCGGTGATGATGAAAAACCCGCTGAGCAGATCCTGCACGATGCGTTGCGCACCGAAGCCCAGCGCGGCGCCAAGCACCGCTGCGGGGGCCACCAGTGAACCGAGCGGCAGGCCAAGCTGATTGGCGACGTCGACGGCCACCACCACATAGAGCACGGAGATCGCCACCGAGGAGATGACCGACGCGACGGCCTGCCCGTGCTTGACGGTCTCCGACTGCGTCGTCGCGTCGCGTTGATCCCCCTTGGTGAGCCGCCTGCTGATCCGGCCCGCTGTCCATCGGATGAGCCGCGTGGTGATGACGGCGAACAGCACGACGACGACGATGTGCAGGCCTTTGGTCATCAGCCATTGTGTGAGGTCTTCAAGTGTCGTAGGCATACCCGCGCACGGCTTCCCGATTCAGGCCGGATCAAAACCACCCGTCGCGCATTTCGAGTGTGGTGCGGTCCACACTCTCCAGCAGATCCAGTTGCGGCGCCGTCTTAGGTAGCTCGTATCGGAAGAAGTAGCGCGCGGCCTGGCGCT
The DNA here is from genome assembly GCA_035634855.1 of Mycobacterium sp. Lineage (GTDB taxonomy): Bacteria > Actinomycetota > Actinomycetes > Mycobacteriales > Mycobacteriaceae > Mycobacterium. The sequence goes on along the minus strand of DASQCE010000207.1, from coordinate 4,397 downwards.
TGCCGTCGTAGAAGTCACCGGTTCGGCCGTTGGCGGCAAGGAGTTGTTCCAGCCATATCCACGCGACGACGATGTGACCGAAGGCTTCGAGGTAGATCACGCTGTTGGCGAGCGCGGCCTCGGCGTCGCCGGAGCTGAACATCGCGGCGGTCACGGTGATCAGGCGCTGCCACGTCGAGTCGAGTTGGGTGGCGAGCTCGGCCGTCTCCCCGCCTGCGGCATTGGCCGTCGCGATCGTCGCGCCCACCGCATGGCCAAGCGCGGCCAGACTGGCACCGCCGCGTTGAGTTACCTTGCGGCCCAGCAGGTCCAGGCTCTGAATTCCGTGGGTGCCCTCGTGGATGGGGTTCAGCCGGTTGTCGCGGTAGTGCTGTTCGACGTCGTACTCGCGGGTGTAGCCGTATCCACCGTGCACCTGGATGGCCAGGTTGTTGGCTTCCAGACACCATTGCGACGGCCAGCTCTTGCCGACCGGCGTCAGGATGTCGAGCAGGAGGCCGGTCGAATCCCTCTCCTCGTCGGACTCGGCGCTGTGCGACAGGTCCACGAGCTTGGCGCAGTACAGCAGCAACGCCATCCCGCCTTCGACATAAGCCTTCTGCGCCAACAGCATTCGCTTGACGTCGGCATGTTCGATGATCGGCACCTGCGGTGCCGACGGGTCCTTGGCCAGAACCGGGCGGCCCTGCGGCCGTTCGCGCGCGTACTCCAGTGACTTGAGGTAACCCGTGTAGCCCAGCGACACCGCGCCCATCCCGACGCCGAGCCGTGCCTCGTTCATCATGTTGAACATGTAGGCCAGCCCGCGGTGCTGCTCGCCGACCAGATAGCCCACCGCGCCTGGCTTTCCACCGGGCGAGAACTTTCCCTCCCCGAGGTTCAGCACGGTGTTGGTGATGCCCCGCTGGCCCATCTTGTGGTTCAGCCCGGCCAGCACCACGTCGTTGCGCTCACCGACCGAACCGTCGGCGTTGACGACGAACTTCGGCACGATGAACAGCGAGATGCCCTTCGTGCCCAGCGGTCCGCCGGGGATCTTGGCGAGCACGAGGTTGACGATGTTCTCGGTGAGTTCGTGTTCGGCCCCGGAGATCCACATCTTGGATCCGAACAGCCGATAGGTGCCGTCGTCCTGCGGCTCGGCACGGGTCAAAATGTCGGCCAGCGACGAGCCCGCCTGGGTTTCCGACAGCGCCATCGTGCCGGAGAACCGGCCCGTCAGCATCGGCTTGAGGAAGGCCTCGACCTGATCCTCCGTGCCGAACTTGGCCAGCAGGTTGGCATTGGCCATGGTCAGCATGAGATAGCCCGTCGTGCTGACATTGGCCGCCGAGAACCAGGCGAATGCGGCTTCTGCCACGGTGGCCGGCAACTGCGCGCCCCCGAGGCCATGGTCCATCCCCATGCCCATCAGGTCGGCCTGGGCAAACGCGTCCCAAGCCTGCTTGACCTCACCGATGAGGGTGACCGTTTCTCCGTCGAAACTCGGCTCGTTCGCATCGCTCTTCTTGTTGTGCGGCGCGAAGTACCGGGTCGCCAACTGCTCGCACAGATCGAGGACGCCGTCGAAGGTTTCGCGGGAGTGTTCGGCGAACCGCTCCCGTTTCGTCAGCTCGTCGATGCGAAGCCATTCATAGAGCAGAAAGTCGAGATCGCGCCGCGACAGCAGAGTGGACTTCACCCCTCCATCTTCGCCGAGACTGCCGGCAGATCGCGAGAAGCCCTCAATTTGGATCCGAGCGATGGTCGCTGACATCGTTCACACCGGCGGGGCCGGCACAAATCGAGTAGCGCACTACTCATGTCTTCTACGGAGACGGCTGAAACGATTCGACTTGCATGATCTGGAGAATGGCTAGGGGGAAATCATGCGAGTAGACGCTGTCAGCCGCAACTCTGATCAACTCGATCTGTTCTATATCGATTCCACGGGTCGGGTCATTTCATCGTGGTGGCACCAAGGGACCTTTTGGTCCGAATTGTTCTCTGTAGGCGGTTTTTTCCCGCCAGGGGCGGCGGTGACTGCTGTCGCTCGAATGGACAACCATCTCGATCTCTTCGTCACCGGAAACGACGGCAGGGTCTACACGTCGTGGTGGCACCAGGGTCAACCGTGGTCGGGTATCAATGACAATTGGCGTCACATCGGCGGTTTCTTCCCACCCGGTGCGCCCGTCGCCGCGGTCGCCCGCACACCCAACAATCTCGACCTGTTCATCACCGGAAACGACGGCCGCGTCTACACCTCCTGGTGGTTCCAAGGCGTCGACTGGTCAGGCATCAACGACAACTGGCGTCCCATCGGCGGCTTCTTCCCAGCCGCGGCGCCAGTTGCCGCCGTATCGCGAAAACCGGACCACCTCGACCTTTTCGTGAACGGCAACGACAATCGCGCCTACACCTCGTGGTGGGTCAATGGGTCCGATTGGTCGGGCATCAAGGACAACTGGATGCTCATTCCGCTGTCCTGGCTGCTGAACTTCATCATGCAGATACAGACACAGTCGAATTGGTGTTGGGCCGCCACGTCGACCAGCATCGCCCAGTATTACGACCCCGCGACCACTTGGACGCAGTGCACGGTTGCGAACGGAGAACTGAGCCGAAATGACTGCTGCGGTGGGGGCGCATCCGGACCCTGCAATCAGACGAACACGCTCGATACGGCATTGAGCCGGGTAGGCCATCTCGACCACATGGTGTCAGGGACCGTCGGCCGTGATGACATAAAGAACGAGATCGTCGCCGGCAGGCCCGTGTGTGCGCGAACAGCGTGGAGCGGTGGCGGCGCCCACTTCGTTGCGATCGCGGGCTTCATCGAGGGTGACCTCATCGAGGTCCACGATCCGATTTCAGGCGTTTCCAATGTCGACTACGACGTCTTCGTGACGTCGTATCAGGGTTCGGGGAGCTGGACCCATTCATACTTCACAAGGAGCTGATTACGATGTCGATTCAATTTCCTTCGCCGCCACCGGAAGTCACCGAGGCAATATCGAGTCGCATCCGCGACGTCGCGATGACACCGCGGGGCGCCGCTCGTGGGCTTGGCGGCGCTGCGCCCACCGAATTGACGCTGTCCATGCCTCACGACGTCTACGTTCTCGGCGCCGACGACGTCATCGCGGGCCGCGTTCCCGACAGCACGAAGCTGACCGGCTGGCGGTTCATCATGTACGGACAGGATGGCGCCGTTGCGAGCGCTGAAACGCAGGTGGCCCCTGACGGACGACACCGATTCGCCGCCTTCAACAGCGGACCGTTCGTTTCGGAAACCGTCGACAACGTGGACAGGATGAACGCGGAGCCGGCCATGCGTGGCCAGCAGCCGACGCTGTCGCTGCTACGCATCCCGGCCGTGCACCTCACGGCGCTCTGGCTGCACGACGCCGATGGGGACACGTTCACGCCGCTCGCGCCCGCGCCGGAGGGACTCGAGCCGAATCGGCCGTATACGTCGGCTGAACTGTTCGACGTGCTTCGGCCGCAGGCTCAGGCACGCGTCGGCGTGGGAGTTGATGACGTCACGGGCGGTTGACATGCGACCCGCCGCGGCAGTCGCTGTCGGAGCTGGCGCGGACGCTGTCGATCAGCAAGGCCTCGGCGAGCACGGTCGCCCGCCAGCTGCATGAGGGCGGAATGATCGAGCGGCTGCCGAGTTCGACCCGTCAGCACCTGTACCGGGTCACCCCCGGCGGCTTCGCAAGCGTGCTCGACACCCAGCTGTCCCGCATGCGGCTTGGAATCGACGCGGCGAATTTCGGCCTCTCACTGCTGGACGACGACCGCACCGACCAACGCGAGCGCCTCGAGGACTTCCGCGATTTCTGCGAGTTCTCCGCACAGGACTACCGCGACGAGCTGATGCAGCGGTGGCTCGATTACCGCGGCAAGAGGAGGAAGTGATGACGACGGCCAAGGTTGACTTCAGCTCCGTGGGTTGGCGGTCCGTGGAGTGGACGAATCTGGTCACCGTCTACCTTCGAGCATACGAAAGCCGTTCGCCGCGGCCCATTTTGGGTGACCGGGCCGCCGCGGACGCCGTCGACCGCATCAACTACGACTTCAAACGAATACACCGCGCGGCGCAGCCGTGGGGAAACCAGTTCCTGGTGGCGTTGCGTGCCAAGAAACTCGATGTCTGGACGACCGACTTCGTGCGTCGCCACCCGGACGCCGTCGCCCTACACCTCGGCTGCGGTTTGGACACCCGGGCGGTCCGGATCAACCCGCCCCCGACGGTGCAGTGGTTCGACCTCGATCAACCCGGCGTCATCGAGCTCAGGCGCAAGCTCTACGACGAGACCGACGCATACCGGATGATCGGCTCGTCGGTGACCGATCCGGGATGGCTGGAAGCGATACCCACCGACCGACCGACCCTGGTCGTCGCCGAA